>NZ_JBIAIV010000004.1:0-183455 GCF_042871645.1 Streptomyces sp. NPDC005774
CGACCGGCTCACCACCAGCCTGGCCGGCGGCTACGGCATCAACCTCTACCTACCGCCATAGGCTCCGACCCGATCACAACGGACCACCGCTAACCCGTCAACCGAACAGCAGTGAACGTGGGAACCGCTTGTGTCCACTCCCCGCGACCCGGCCAGCCAGGCCGGACAACAGGGATAGGCACGATGCCTGCCGATGGGGCGAGCGGGGCGGAGCCGTCGTAGTACTCGGAGCCGGGGAGAGCCCGGCACAGGGGGAAGGACGGCAGTGTGCCAAGCAAGGAGAGGAGTGCAATGCCCGAAGAAGCGCCGGTGAATACCGGCGCCGTGAGGTGGCCGGGTCCTGACTCGGCTCATTTCGCGGTACGGGAGATGCAGATCAAGTTGCGCCGATGGGCGGGAGAAGACGACTCCCGACGGTTCGGTGACCTGTTCAACCTCGTATACGACCCGGCGTTTCTGGTGCACGCGTGGGAACGCGTGGCCACCAACACCGGGGCGAGGACCCCAGGAATCGACCGGGCCACGGTGGCCCTGATCGAGACCTGGATCGGGGTCGAGGCGTTCCTGGAACACATCAGGGACGCGCTGAAGTCGGGCGCGTTCGAGCCGGTCGAAGTGCGACAGGTGATGATCCCGAAGGCGAGCGGCAAGCTCCGCGCGCTGGGGATCCCCACGGTCGCCGACCGGGTGGTCCAGGCCAGCCTCAAGGCAGTGCTCGAACCCATCTTCGAGGCGGACTTTCTGCCGTGCTCGTACGGGTTCCGCCCCAACCGGCGGGCGCATGATGCGATTGCCGAGATCCACCACCTGTCTTCCGGGGCCAACAAGTTCCACTGGGTCCTGGAGGCAGACATCAAGGCGTGCTTCGACGAGATCGATCACACGGCCCTGATGGACCGCCTGCGGGCGAGGATCAAGGACAAGCGCGTCTGCACGCTGGTGAAGGCGTTCCTGAAATCCGGGGTCATGACGACCTCCGGGGACCGGGAGGAGACGCTGACCGGGACCCCGCAAGGCGGGATCCTCTCCCCGCTGCTGGCCAACATCGCGCTGTCCGCGCTGGACGAGTACTTCGCCCGGCAGTGGCAGCAGGAGATGGGCAGCTACAAGCGGCGGGTCACGCGCAGGAAGCACGGACTGGGCAACTGGCGGCTGATTCGTTTCGCGGACGACTTCGTTCTGATGGTCTCCGGGGAACGCCGCCATGCCGAGGGCCTGCGCGAGGAGGTGGCCGGCGTGCTCGCCCCGTTGGGGCTGCGGCTGGCACCGGAGAAGACCCAGGTGGTCCATATCGATGAGGGCTTCGACTTCCTCGGCTTCCACATCCGCAGGCAGCGGAAGCGGGGAACGCAGAAGCACTACGTCTACACCAAGCCGTCCAAGAAGGCGATCCAATCGATCAAGGACAAGGTGAAAGACAGAACACGCAGATCAGACCTGCACAGGGACGTGGACGAGCTGCTGGCCAGCCTCAACCGCACCTTGCGCGGGTGGGCGAACTACTTCCGGCACGGGGTGTCGAAGGCGGTGTTCAGCACGGTCGATGACCACGCGTGGCATCGCATCGTCCGCTGGATCTTCCACAAGCACTCCCGACTCAGCTGGAGGGAACTGCGCCGCCGGTTCTGCCGACCGGGCAGTTGGAAGCTCATCTGCGACGGAGTCGAGTTCACCGGCGCATCCAGCGTCAAAGTGATCCGCTACCGCTACCGCGGCAGCAATATCCCGACCCCGTGGACACCACGACCGGCAGCCGCCAACATCAGCGGCTGACCACCGGCCAAGGCACGTGGAGCGCCCGTTGCGTGGAGACACGCACGGCGGGTGCGGCGGGCGGGTCGGGGAAACGGGCTGGTCGCAAGGCCAGTACCGCGCCCCGGCCCGACCCAACCCAGCCGCAAACGGCGATGATCAGTCCTCTGCCCTGGAGGGCCGGGGCAGTTCTGCCGTGAGGTCCGTGGATTCCGGCCCCCTTCGGGGGTGTGACCCAGATACGCCAGAAACCCGCCACGGGGTGATCTTGGAGCCCGGGTGACCCGCTACGGGGTGTCGCCCGCGGGACCGCCGAGGTTCCTGGGCTGCCGTCGAGGAGCCGGCAGTGGATCGTGGGCACGGCGGTGACGCGCAGGGTGTAGCCCTGGCCGCGCTGTACGGTGACGCCCTGGTCGAGCGTGGCACGCTCGGCGGGCTCCAGGTCGGCCGCGCGGAGGAAGTCGGCGACCTTGCCGGGCATGTCGAGGGCGACCGACAGCTCTGGGGCCGGGGCGTCCGGAGCAGCGGCCGTGTACTCGGGCAGGAGGTCGGCGACGGCGGTTCGGATGGCGCCGCGGCTGACGTCGTGGTCGCGGGCGAGGGCGGCGATGGAGCGGCCTTCCGGATACGCGGTGCGCACGGCGTCCACCTTCCCCGCCACTACGGCCGGGCGGCGGCCACCCTAGTTGCCCTTGGCCTCGGCCGCCCTCAGCCCGTCGTAAGTCAACTCACGCTGGAGCTCACCGGCGGCGAGGGTCTGCACCATGAACTTCACGGTGGACAGCAGCTCCCCGGTGCTGCGGACACCGCTGTTGGCGATTCCCCGAGTCAACACAGAGGTGCGGCTCGTCCGGTGCGGCACGCGTCAACGCAGGTTCGAGTCAGCCGATGGAGGAGATGCCGCCCTCGCGGGCGTCGAGTAGCTCGTCCCAGTGCTCGGCCGCCCATCGGCACGCGGCGGCCAGCGGCTCCAGCATGCTGCGGCCCAGCGGTGTCAGCGCGTACTCCACCCGCAGTTTCGGGTCGGCGTGCACGGTGCGTGACACGAACCCGTTCCGCTCCAAGCCGCGGAGCGACTGGGTGAGCGACTTCGGGGTGACGCGACTCAGTGGTACGCGGAGTTCGGAGTATCTGCGCGGGCCGTCGTCCAGGCAACGAAGGACCATGGGTGCCCATTTGTCACCGAAGCGGAAAGGCAGCAGCGAGGACGGGCACAGCTCGTCGAACAAGTCGGATGGCAGCGGTGGCCGTTGTGTCATTGAGGGTCTCCCGTCTCAGGTCTTGGTATCCAGCTGGTGACCGACCTTCTGGATATCTTCCGGAGCGTCGACTCAACGGGAGGTATTCCGACGATGGGCAGGATCGTGGTTGTCGGGGCGGGTGGCTGCCCGACTGCTCGACAACCTCACCGATCCTCACCGTCCTCCTCTGGCCGGAAGGCAGTCGGCTTGCCGCACCTCAAGTCAATGTCAGATTTGCAGTAACGGGCGTCGAATGAACACCATCATTTCGACCTATAAAGGTAAGGCAGGACATTATGCGTGCAGCCCGCTTCCATGAATACGGCGGAGCGGAGAGCCTGGTGATCGAGCAGGCCCCCGACCCCCACCCCGGACTTGGTGAGATCCGTGTCCGCGTCGCGGCGGCCAGCGTCAATCCCATCGACTGGAAGCTGCGCGCTGGCACCCTGCACCAGCTGATTCCCTTGGAGCTACCCGCCATCCCCGGGCGCGACGCCGCCGGCGTGGTCGACGAAATCGGTGACGGAGTGCAGGGGGTGAGCATCGGCGACCGCGTCTTCGGGCTGGGCGGTGTCACCGGCGCAACCGCAGAACTGGTCATCCTCTCCGCCTGGGCCCACGCCCCCGACACGTGGAACGATGAGCAGGCCGCGGGCGCCGGCCTCGCGTCCGTGACCGCGATGCGTGGCCTGAACGCGCTCGGCTCCCTCGCGGGACGCACCCTTCTCGTCGAAGGAGCCGCCGGAGGCGTGGGCAGCGCGGCAGTCGAGATCGCTGTGGCACAAGGTGCCACCGTGATCGGGACAGCCAGCGAACGCAACCACGAGTTCCTCACCTCTCTCGGCGCCGTTCCCACCACCTACGGCCCCGGCCTCGCGCAGCGCCTCTCCGCTCTCGCTCCGCACGGCGTCGACATCGCGCTCGACACCGCGGCCTCCGGATCCCTGGACGACCTCGTCGCGATCACGGGCGACCCGACACGCGTCGCGACGGTCGCCGACCACGCAGGCGGGCAGCGCCTGGGCACGCATGTGGTCAACGCGGAGAACGACTCCACCCTCCTGTCCGCGGCCGCGAAGCTGGGCCGGCAAGGCCGTTACACACCCCGTATCGACCAGACCTACCCCCTGGAGCGGATCGCCGACGCCCACGCGCACGCCGAGCGCGGACGCACACGCGGAAAGATCGTGATCTGCATCTGAAGCGGGGCACGGCGCAGATGCGCCAGTCCGCCAAGCGATGATCTTGGTGGGCTGGCGCTGACTGCTCAGCGCTGGACGTCTGCTGCTGCCGGATGCGCGGGTCCGACGGAAACGCGATACGGGACACCCCGGATCAGCAGTCGAGGCCGGGCCCGAAAGCGTCGGCAAACGATGGCGCCCTCAAGTGATCAAGAACCCACAGGTGGGCACTGTCGACAACTCGCGTCGGAAATCAACGTCGGTGGACGGTCGGCAGGGTAGTTTCCGGCATGCTCCTTGGCTACTGCCGCACTTCGACGGCCGACCAGAACCCCGACCACCAGATCGACGCGCTTCTCCGCAACGGCGTCGACCGCGACAACATCCACATCGACGTCGCCAGCGGCGCAAAAGCCTCCCGCCCCAAGCTCGATCTCGTCATGCAGCTAATGCGCGAGGGCGACACGCTAAAGGTGACCAGGCTCGACCGGCTCTCCCGCTCAGTGCTGCACCTGGTGGAGACGTGTACGCGTGTGGCCCGTGCATCGCGGAGCTCGACCACATGGTGCGCGTCCAGCCGCATCACCGGGACCGCGGTGCCGACCGGGGCGGGCAGCCCGCCGCGCACACCGGGCACGCGCACGCACTCCCGCTGCACACCGGAGAGCAACGCGTCCGCAACCGCCGTCGACGCACGGCTACGGGATCGAGGAGCTGGTTGTCGTAACCCTGAGCTGTCACGATCTGCGGCCGTCTGCCTCGCGGAGAACGCGGATCATGTCTCGAACTCGCCGACCCATGAACGCCTCAGCAGATGCTTGGGCAAGTACCCGGACTCGACCTCGACCGGGAATTCGTTGTCGTAAGCCGTACAGGCCAACGCGAGGGGAGCGAGGGCCACCAGGCCGTCACCGCTCAGGGCGCGCGCCGCGTCGCCGGCCCAGTACTGCTTGTGCCCGGTGACGGCGTCAACCAGTGCACTGTTGAACTGGTCAATTTCCCGTAGCTGGAAGCGATGGAAGAGTTCGAGCGGCGGATGAAGGATCTTCAGCATCATTTCCTTGTCCGTGACGCCCTCCCGCTCGGGATCGGCGCCTTTGACCGCTGATACCAGTTTGTCCCACATTTCCGGTGCCCGACCGGCCCAGTAGCTCTGGAGAGCCTCCACCCAGTCGTAGACATGATCGTCGAAAACCGCGCCCTCGGGAACAGAGGCGCGAAGGAACGACACAGGTACCTGCATCAGGCGATCGAGACGATCGTTCTCGCGGCAGATCGTCGCCAGATAGACCGATGTGAGCCACGTCCCCGCATGCGTGTAAGGCGTCGGCCCCGTCGCAGGCAGGTTCTTCACCTCGCCCGCGCTTCCGATGCGGCACGGTACGGGCCCCTCGGCGGCTGTGGCAGAGTCGAACAGGGCGCAGCCGACCTGCATGGCGGTGACCCAGGCCTCCCACGTCTCAAGTCCGGCTGCTTCGGGATCCGTCAGGCAGCGCCACTTCGCCATGGTCAGGGTGCTGCTCAGCGCCCGATGGCGGGACATCTCCGACCTTTCCAGTCGGTCGAGAACCCGGCGTGTCCCATCAACGAGCGGCGCCATGGCCTCGGCCGCGTTGTCCGTGCGGAAGTCATGGCGCGGAACACTCGTGATCACTGAACCTCGCTGGATCTGGACGGCACCGTGGTCACCTTCGACGCCCTGCACAGCGTCAAGCACCATACGTATGAAGGTTTCGAGCTCGTCGTTCACGTGCAGAGCTCTGCCCTTCTGAGGCGGTCAAGCAGTATTCCAGCGGGCGGGTGGACCTTTCGCTGCCCGTACCCGACGCAGTCGCTCCGCGATGATGTGTGGAGCCCCCTTGCTCGTCCACGGCCCGTCGTTGCCGCTGTCCTTCCAGCAGTAGGGTCACCCGCAGCCGTCACCGTATGGAGGCGGGTGAGCGGTCATGCCGGTCACCTGTCTCACGTGGGGAATTCGCCCAGCCAGCTGCGCTTGAGCAGGTGCTCGGGCAGGTACTCCGATTCGACCTCGATGGGTCGGCCGGCGTCGTGGGCGAGGCAGGTGAGGGCGAGGGTCGCGAGGGGGATGTCGCCCTCGCCGGATTCCTCACGGTCGGGGTCGGCGTTCCAGTATTCCCTGTGGAGTTGGAGTGCCTGGATCAGGGCCTCGTTGAACTGGTCGGGGTCCTGTCCGATGAAGCGGTAAAAGAGGTTGATCGGCGGATACAGGACCTTGAGCATCGTCTCGCGGTCGAGGAACCGCAGCCGGTCCGGGTCGGTCCCGTCGAACGCGGCGACGAGCTTGTCTCCGAGGCCGGGCCGCTCCAGCCAGTACGTCTGGAGGGTGTCGACCCAGTGGTAGATGTACTCCTCGAACACGGCGCCGGAGGCGCGCAGCGTCTCGATCGGCACCTCGCACAGCTGCGTCATGCGCGCCTGGTCCCGGCAGACGACGGCCAGCCAGAAGGCCTCCAGCCAGGTACCGGCGTCCACGAAATGCGTGATCCCCACGGCGGGGATCGTCCGTACCTCATGGCCGATCATGCACTCGACGGTCGAGCCCTCCGGAGCGGTAGCCGAGGCGAACAGGGCAGACCCGACTTGCATAGCCATGACCCAGGCCTCCCACGTCTCCAACTTGTCGGCGGCGGGATCATCGAGGGTCTGCAGCTTAGCCGTACTCAGTGCGCTACTGAAGGTCAACCCGAAGCTATCCGGGTACTCCTCGAGGTCTTTGATCTTCGCGAGCGTGCGAGTGTTCAGTTTTTCGCGGAATGCGTCCGGAATTGAGTGGCTGCCCTCCATTTCAGGACGTGAAATAATCGTCACCACGTACAATTTCCTCATTTCGTTATGTTGAACTGCAGCATTTCATATCCGGCGTACTTGATGCCGTCGGGCTTAGCCTTTACGAGGACGTAGTCTACTTGCTTTTTTTCGAGTGCCTTATTCAGGTCGTCGGCTAGCTTGCGTTCCGCCTTTGCTGATTTGAGTAGATCTGCATCTCCAGATTTCATTCCCTTTCTTTCGTTTCTATTAGCCCTCTTTTCCATTTCCTTCAGGATTGTTTCAAAGTACTCCTTCGTCCCCTGTGTCACCAGTCGATTGCTGTGCCCCTTGCGTACTCCGAGAGAGGCCGTCGTGGACCCCTTCGCCTCGACAACGACGTACCGGCCGTCTGTCGTTCGGTACACCTGGTCGAACCGGTTGTTGCCGAACGCCCCGTCGTCCAGACGCATCGCACCCTTGTAGTGCTCGGGTATCGCATGGCGCTCGGCGGCGTGCTCGCCGAGCAGTTCGCTCTGCCGGTTCGCGTCGCCATGGATCGGTGAGTGTGTCCTGTCGGCGAGATCCCTCGCGGCGGCCAGCTCGTCCGTGGGGTTGGCGGCGTAGGCCCTCTCTGCGGCTTTGAGGGCGTCCTCCGCCGCGTTGTCGGCTTTGACGGCCGTGTCCCGCTTGGCGGCCTGTTCGTTCAGGTAGTCCCGAGTCTCGTCGGGGAGATCCGCCGGCTTGCCCTCGATGGGATCCGGACGCACATAGCTTTCCTTGATCGCCGGAGGCATGTCACTGGCCGCGATCCATTTGGGCGGCGCGAACGGGTTGCGCGTGATCTGGGGTACGGCCTGGCCGTATCCGCCCTCGGAGGTCGTGTCGCAACGGTATCCGTTCTCGCGGTAGTGCTTCTTGAACCACTCGGGGTCGTTGTTGGCCCGTTCGACCTGTCGGCGCATGATCTCGCGTTCGACATCCAGTGGATCGCGGCTGCCGGACGGTGATCCGCCCGGGCCGTCTGCGCCTCCATTGCCGCCCCCGGTCCCGCCGTACTGGGCGGGAACTCGGCCACCGCCGGTCCCGTCGCCGCCCGCGTGCCCGTGGTCGCCGCCCGCCGCATGTCCGCCCGTGTCGCGTGCGGGCACCGTGTCCGTGCCGCGCGCCCCGGCGTGCTCACCGACGTGCGCGGTCGCCGCCGTGTTCCCGCTGACCCGCCCCGTCGCGTCGCCGCCGACGTGGGCCGCCGTGCCCCCGGCGGCGTGTGTGCCTGCCCGGTCGCCCGCCCCGACGAGTGCACCCTCCTCGTGCGGCAGGCTCCGCTCCAGCAACTCCCGGTCCACCGCCGACAGTTCCACCTTGGCCGGGGCCGCCGTCCCGTCCGCGCGGACGACCGAGCCGTCGTCCAGGTTCAGCCGGGTTCCGTCGGGCCACTCCACGACGTTGTCGCGGATGACCGGCGTGTCGTCGGCGACCCGGACCACGCTGCCGTCGGGCTGGACGCGCCCCGCGCCGGAGAGGATGTCGGTGTAGGCGCCCGCCTGCACGCCCCGCAGGCCGGCGAACAGGTCGGCGACCTTGACCGTGCCGAACGTCGCCGCCTTGCCGAGGTACGTCATGGGGTCGACCAGTCGGGCCGTCTTGCCGAGCGCGCCGACCGTGCGGGCCACCGCGCCGCTTTTCGCCGCCGCTCCGGCGCCTCCGGTGAACACCGTGGTCAGGACGTTGAAGGTGACCGCGCCGCTCGCGCGTGCGGGGTTCTCGCCCCACTGGTCCCAGGCGACCAGCGCCTTGCCCGTCTCCTTGACCGCGTTGCGGGAGTCGCGCAGGTAGGAGGGCAGCTTGTCCTCGGGCATCGCCCAGTAGGCGACGCCGACGACGGGCACCGCGGTGACGAGTACGCCGGTCGCGAGCTTGCCGAGCCCTTTCCATGCCTCGCCCGCCGCGTCCCAGCCGTCGAAGCCGACGAGGGTGCCGAGGCCCTGGATCGTGCCCCACACTCCGTCGACGACGAATCCCTTGCCGAACTCCCACACCTGGTGGCCCAGCCAGTCGAGTCCGTGCCGCTCCTTCTCCACGGTCCTGCCCCAGGGCAGTTCCTCGGACTGGTTCAGCAGGTCGGCGGTGAAGCCGTAGGTGCTGGTGCCGCGCTTCACCAGGCGCTTCTCCGCACCGTCCTCGAGAATCAGCGTCGAGCCGCCCACCAGCGCGGTGATCGCGTTGTGGCAGGCGATCTCCGCCAGCCAGAAGGCCTCCGCGGTGGCGTTGACGTCGTACACCAGGTCGTTGTTGAGCTGGACGTTGTCGTCGTCCTCGCGCCAGTCGTCGTCCCCCGCTATCTGGTGCCGGAAGGTTTCCGCACGCCGCTTGAGGCTCTTCAGCCTGGCCACGAGCGGCTGGATCTCCGTCTCGTACGAGCTGAGGGCCGCCGCGGCCTTCTCCAGATCGTCGGCGAACTCGTCCGCCTTGGCCGCCACCGGCGCGGTCGTGGCGAACAACTGCTCCGCTTCCGGCGCCGTGTAGCACGCCGACAGCCCCTGGAAGCGGGTGTGGACGTCCGAGCCCGACTGGCGGAAGACGAGGGCTTCCCCCGTCAGGAGCATGTGGTCCGTGCCCAGTTGCTCCAGGTCGCCGGTGAACTGCGGGATCTTCTGCGGGTCGATCAGGTCCGCGCTCACGTGCCCCCCTGCTGCCCGCCCGCCCCCGGCAGGTCGATCTTCGGTTCCTTCAGCGCGTTCGCCTGGGCCTGCGCGGCCATGTCCAGGTCGCCCTTGACGTACGCGTTGGTCGCGGTGGCCGCTCCGTCGAGGGAGTTCGACGTGCGCACCGCGACGTACATCAGCTTTTCCTGGTAGGCGGTGAAGAACTCGCCCAGCGCCGCCGCGACCGGGCCCTGGACCCCGCTCCGCTCCACGCCGCCCTGCTGGATCGTGCCGGCGGACTTCGCCGCGCTCGGCAGCGTCTCCTGGAGGGCCTTCCCGGTGTCCGAGAGGCCCTCGGCCGCCTCCGCCGTCCGCGTGAGAACGCGCTGCACGCCGGACGGCGAGATGTCCCACCCCGTCATGTGGATTCCCCGTATCCCCGTATCCCCGTATGGCGTCGTCCCACCGGCGTGCCGGCGTCAGCCGATGTTGTCGACCGCCGCCCGCGCCTTCGCCATCGTCGCCTGGGCCGTCCCGTCGTTGTCCTCGAGGGTGGTGCGGACCAGCTGGATGATGCTGCGCACCTCGTCGGCCGCACGGTTCCAGCGCAGTTCCTTGCCGTGGTACTCCTCGGAGACCCCGTCGGCCTGGAAGTCGGCCATGGCGGCCTTCACGGCCTTGTCGCGGTCGGCCAGTACACGCTCCAACTGGCCGACGATGCCCTGCAGGCCACCCTGCACCTCGCTCGACGCGCCGGTGTCGTAGGAGCGGCGGTCCAGATTCTGGCCCATCGTCAAAACCCCCTGTGATTGTCGTTCTCTGCCCCGGCCGGCGGTCTAGCGCGCGCCGAAGCGGGCCGCGTCGAAGTTCGCCGCGCCCATGTTCTTCTGGGCGTTGTCCTGCTGTTCCACGTCACCGGTGCCGAACGCGGTGTCCATACCGCCCTGGCCTT
This sequence comes from Streptomyces sp. NPDC005774, assembly GCF_042871645.1. NCBI lineage: Bacteria > Bacillati > Actinomycetota > Actinomycetes > Kitasatosporales > Streptomycetaceae > Streptomyces > Streptomyces sp. NPDC005774. The sequence goes on from NZ_JBIAIV010000004.1 coordinate 10,538, forward strand.
CGAGGATCGCGCCGAGCGAGCCGTTCAGGGCGGCGGTGATCTCGTCCGCACGCGTCTTGAACGAGTCGAAGGCAACCTTTCCGGATCCGTTGAACTTGCCCTCCAGCGGCTCGGCCGCCTGGATGAGCATGCGGATCAACGTGCCCAGGTCGGTGCTCGAACCGACCGTGTTCTTGCCCAGATCCGACAGGGTCGTGGACCTCATGTCGAACTTCACGTGTGTCACCCCCGTGCGTCACGTACGCATCACAAACCTGTTCGAACATGCTGTCGCACAACGCGTCGCGGATGCAACGTCGTTGAGCACGATGTGACGTGATCCGGACATGTTTGGGGCAATGCCCTACGACTCGGGCACGACGACGGTGCCGCGAACCTCCAGCCCCGCATCCGCCCCCGCCTCCGCCTCCGCCCCCGCACCCGGCTGAGGGCCGGGAAAGTTTTTCGCTAAGACCGTGCAACCCTCCCCGCACCCCGCGGGTCGTACTTGCTGTCAGGACTTCTGCGGGGGGACCCGGGGGGTATCCGAGAGGTTCTGACGGGGGAGGGACCAGGGGGAGGGAATCGAGGGGGCCCGGTCACGTACCGGACCCCCTCGAATTTTCTCCGTGTCGGAGTTTCCCCACGCACGGCAGGGCCCGCTCCCGGAAGAACACTCCGCTCCCGGAGAGACCCCGGCTCTCAGAAGAACACCCCGCACCGCAGCAGCACGTTCGCGTACGGGCGGGCCTCGCCCGTACGGACGACGAGCCGGGCGCCGGCGGTCAGCTCCTTGAGGTGTTCGTGGGGGACCAGGTCTAGGGCGGGGAAGTGGCCCGCCAGCAGCTCCGCGGCGGCCGGGTTGGCCTGCCGGATCTCGGTGGCGGCCGTCGCGCCCTCGATCACCAGCTCGGCCAGCAGCCCCTCCAGGACCTCCGCGAAGGACGGCACTCCGGCCCGGAACGCCAGGTCCACCACGCGCGGCCCGTCCGGGATCGGCATGCCCGCGTCGCACACCAGCACCCGGTCCGTGTGGCCCAGTTCGGCCAGTGCGGCGCACAGGTGCCGGTTCAGGATTCCGTCCTTCCTCACAGCGCCGCGACCTCTTCGGCCGTCGGGAAGGACACCTGCGCGCCCTCCCTGGTGACCGTCACCGCACCCACCCGGGCCGCGTACGCCGCCGCCTCGGCCAGGGACTCGCCCAGCCCCAGCCGCCAGGCCAGCGCCGCGGTGAACGAGTCGCCCGCCCCCGTGGTGTCCACGGCCCGCACCTTCACCGGGGGGATACGGGAGATCCCGTCGGCCGAGGCCACCAGCGAGCCCTCGCCGCCCAGCGTCACCACCACCGAACGGGGGCCCTTCGCGAGCAGCAGCCGCGCCCAGTCCTCGGGCTCCTCGCCGGGACGTGCTCCCTCGCCGAGGATCACCTTCGCCTCGTGCTCGTTGACGATCAGCGGGTCGCAGACCGCCAGCACCTCGTCCGGCAGGCGCTGCGGCGGCGACGGGTTCAGCACGAACCTGCTGTCCGGCGCCAGCGAACGCGCCACCTCCACCACCGTCTCCAGCGGGATCTCCAACTGAGTGGAGACCACCTTGGCGGCCTGGAAGAGGCTCCCGGCGGTCCGTACGTCACCGGGGGTGAGCCGGCCGTTGGCGCCCGGCGAGACGACGATGCTGTTGTCCCCGGACGGGTCCACCGTGATCAGCGCGACGCCGGTCGGCGCCCCGCCCACCAGGACGCCGACCGTGTCGACCCCGGCCGCCCGCTGCGAGTCCAGCAGCAGCCGCCCGTGCGCGTCGTCGCCGACCCGGGCCAGCAGGGCCGTCCGGGCGCCGAGCCGGGCGGCGGCGACCGCCTGGTTGGCGCCCTTGCCGCCCGGGTGGACGACCAGGTCGGAGCCGAGCACCGTCTCCCCGGCGTCCGGCCGGCGCTCGACGCCGATCACCAGGTCGGCGTTGGCCGACCCCACGACCAGCAGGTCGTAGTCGTACATGGAATGGCTCCCCACATGGTCGTCATGTCGTCATACGGTCGTCGCGCGGTCGTCCGGGGACGGTTGTCCGGGGGCGGCCGGTCGGGATGACCGACCGCCCCCGGTCCTGATCGCTCGTCGGTGTCAGCCGCTGAACTCGGCCACGTTCTCCTTCGTGACCACCTTCACCGGAACCATCACCGTCTCGTCGATCTTCTTGCCCTCGGCGGCGCGCAGCGCGTTGTCCACTGCGATCCTGCCCAGTTCGCGCGGCTGCTGCGCGACGGACGCGTACAGCGTGCCCTGCTCGACCGCCTTGAGGCCGTCCGGCGTGCCGTCGAAGCCGACGACCTGGACCGACTTTCCGGCCTTGGAGCCGAGTGCCTTGATCGCGCCGAGCGCCATCTCGTCGTTCTCGGCGAACACACCGTCGATGTCGGGGTGGGCCTGGAGCAGGTTGGTCATCACGTCGAGGCCCTTGGTGCGGTCGAAGTCCGCGGGCTGCTTGGCGACGACCTTGATGCCCGGGTACTTCTTCAGCCCCTCGGCGAAGCCGGAGCCGCGCTCCCGGCTGGCGGAGGTGCCCGCCTGGCCCTGAAGGATGACGATGGTGCCCTTGCCGCCCAGCTTCTCGGCGAGCGCCTCGGCGCCCTGCCGGCCGCCGGCCACGTTGTCGGAGGCGACCAGCGCGGACGTCTCGGCCTTGTTGACGCCGCGGTCCACGGCGACGACCGGGATGTCCGCCTCGTTGGCGGAGCGCACCGCGGGCCCCGCCGCGTCCGAGTCCACCGGGTTGACGATGATCGCGTCGAGGCTGCCGCTGGTGAAGTTCTGCAGCTGGTTGGCCTGCTGGGAGGCGTCGTTCTGCGCGTCGGTGACGGTCAGGTCGAGGCCCTGCTTCTTCGCCTCCGCCTGAGCACCGTCCCTGATCTGCACGAAGAACGGGTTGTTGAGGGTCGACACGGACAGGCCGACCTTCTGCGCCTTCCCCTCCGAGGAGCCGTTGTGCAGGAAGGACAGCGCGCCGACGATCGCCGCCGCGACCACCGCGGCGAGCAGATAGGTCGCCGCCTGCTTCTTCCGGTCGCCCCCGCCCGCCGCACCGGACGCGGTCGGGGTCGACCCCGCCTTGCGGCGCAGGGTGTCCAGGAGCACGGCCAGCGCGATGACCACGCCGATCACGACCTGCTGCCAGAACGCGGACACGGAGAGGAGGTTGAGGCCGTTGCGGAGCACCGCCAGGATCAGCGCGCCGATCAGCGTCCCGGACGCCTTGCCGGTGCCGCCCGCGAGGGAGGCGCCGCCGATGACGACGGCGGCGATCGCGTCGAGTTCGTAGCCCTGCGCGGCCTGCGGCTGGGCGGAGGACAGCCGGGAGGCGAGCACGATGCCCGCGGCGGCGGCGAACAGTCCGGACAGCGCGTAGATGGCGAGCTTCTGCCTCTTCACCCGCAGCCCGGACAGCCGGGCCGCCTCCTCGTTGCCGCCGATGGCGTACATGGAACGGCCGATGTACGTGCGGCCGAGGATGAACGCCGTGATCAGGCCCATGACGATCATCACGAGCACCGGCACCGGCAGCCAGCCGCCGAGGGTGTCGCCGAGGTGCGAGACGGAGTCGGGGAATGGGATCGGGGAGCCCTGGGAGATCACCAGGGACAGACCGCGGGCCACCGACAGCATGGCGAGCGTCGCGATGAACGACGGCAGCTTGCCGTACGACACCAGGATGCCGTTGACCAGGCCGCACGCGATGCCGGTGGCGATGGCCAGCAGCACCGCGAGGACCACCGGGACGCCCTCGGAGGTGGCGCTCCAGGCGAGGACGGTGGCCGACAGGGCGGCGACCGAACCGACCGACAGGTCGATGCCCGCGGAGACGATCACGAAGGTGACACCGAAGGCGAGGATCGCGACGACCGCCGCCTGCACGCCGATGTTGAGCAGGTTGTCGGCCGTCAGGAAGTCGCCGGACAGCGCCGACATGGCGATGACGAGGACGATGAGCGCGGTGAGCGCCCCGTTGTCGAGCAGGAGGCGGCGCAGGCCGCCCGAGGCGGAGCCCTTGCCCCCGGTGCTCTTGAGCGTGTCAGTGGCCACGGGGGCCCTCCTTGTCGGTCTGGCCGGTGGGTTCGGTCCGGTCGGTGGTGCCGTCGTTCTTGCTGCGGGTCTTGCTGTCGGTGCCCGCGCCGGTGCCGGTGCCGGTGCCGACCGCGAGGGCCATCACGGCGTCCTGCGTGGCGCCCTCGGCCGGCAGTTCGCCCGCGATGCGGCCCTGGGCCATCACCAGCACCCGGTCGCTCATGCCGAGCACCTCGGGCAGGTCACTGGAGATCATCAGCACGGCGGCGCCCGCCGCGGTGAGTTCGTTGATCAGCTGGTAGATCTCGACCTTGGCGCCGACGTCGATCCCGCGCGTCGGCTCGTCGAGGATCAGCACCTTGGTGTCGGCGAGCAGCCACTTGCCGATGACGACCTTCTGCTGGTTGCCGCCGGAGAGGGTGCGCACGTGCTGGCCGAGGCCCGCCATCCGCACCCCGAGCTGCTCGGCGATCCGGGCCGCCGCGGTGTGCTGGCCCTTGAGGTCGACGAGGCCCGCGCGGGTGGCCGAGCGCAGCGTCACCAGGCCCAGGTTCTCCTCGACGGAGGCGTCCAGGACGAGGCCCTGGCCCTTGCGGTCCTCGGGGACGAGCCCCATTCCGGCCGTCATCGCCGCGTTGACGTCGTGCGCGCGCAGCGCGCTGCCCGAGACCGTCACGGTCCCGCTGTCGTACGGGTCGGCGCCGAACACCGCGCGGACGACCTCGGTCCGGCCGGCGCCCACCAGTCCGGCGATGCCGACGACCTCACCGGCGTGCACCTGGAAGCTCACGTCGTGGAAGACGCCGTCGCGGGTGAGCCCCTCGACCCGGAGCAGGGTGTCACCGGCGTCGGGCCGCCGGCGCGGGTACTGCTGCTCGATGGACCGGCCCACCATGAGGCGGACGAGTTCGTCCTCGGGCGTGCCGGCCGGGACCTGACCGACGCTCCGGCCGTCCCGGATGACCGTGACCCGGTCGCCGAGGGCGGCGATCTCCTCCAGGTGGTGCGTGATGAACACGATGCCCACGCCGTCCTCGCGCAGCCTGCGCACGATGGAGAACAGCTTGTCGACCTCCTCGGAGGTCAGCACGGCGGTCGGCTCGTCCATGATCAGCACCCGCGTGTCCAGGCTCAGCGCCTTGGCGATCTCGACCATCTGCAGGCGTGCGATGCCGAGTTCGCGGACCCGCGCGGAGGGCGACACGTTGACGCCGACCCGCTCCAGGAGGACGGCGGCGTCGGCCTCCATCCTCTTGCGGTCGATCATCCCGAAGCGGCGCGGCTGCCGCCCCAGGAAGATGTTCTCGGCGACCGTCAGATCGGGTACGAGGTTGAACTCCTGGTAGATGGTGGCGATCCCGAGGCGCTCGGAGTCCTGCGCACCGTGGATGCGCACCTCCTTGCCGCCGACCAGGATGCGGCCCTCGTCGGGCGTGTAGGCGCCGGACAGCATCTTGATGAGGGTGCTCTTGCCCGCGCCGTTCTCACCGAGCAGCACGTGCACCTCGCCGCGGCGCAGGTCGAAGTCGACACTGTCGAGGGCGACCACGCCGGGGAAGGTCTTGCGGATGCCCTCGATGCGCAGCAACTCGTCCGGGTTGCTCACGACGTACTCCTTTGTACGGGGGACTGGGTGGGTGCCGGGGGTTCGGCTGCCGGGGCTCCGGGTGCCGGCGGTCCGTGGGCCGGTTCGCCGCATGAGCGGCGCACGACGAGCCGGGCGGGGAGGGTGACGGACTCACCGGGCCGCCCCTCGATCCGGTCGACCAGCGCGCGCACGGCGGCCCGCCCGAGGTCGCCCGTGGGCTGGGCGATCGCGGTGACCGGCGGATCGGTGTGCACGAACCAGGGGATGTCGTCGAACGCGGCGAGCCCGATGTCCTCGGGAACCCGCAGCCCCCGCGCGCGTACGGCGTCCAGCGCGCCGAGCGCCATCAGGTTGTCGGCGGCGAAGACGACCTCGGGCGGCTCGGGCAGGTCGAGGAAGCCCTCGGTGACCCGGCGGCCGCTGTCGGCCTGGAAGTCGCCCTGGCCGATGTAGCCGTCGGGGAGGGGCAGCCCGTACGCGCGGAGCGCCTCACGGAAGGCGTCGACGCGCTCGCGTCCGGTCGTGGTGGCGGCCGGCCCCGCGATGATCGCGAGCCGCCGGTGCCCGAGCCCGTACAGGTGCGCCACCAGGTCCCGTACGGCACTCCGCCCGTCCGACCGGACCACGGGCACGTCCACGCCGGGGATCCAGCGGTCGACGAAGACCATCGGCGTCCCCGCGCGGGCGGCGTCCAGCATCCGCGGCGAGCCGCCGTCGGTGGGGGAGAGCAGCAGTCCGTCGATACGGCGGTCCAGCAGGGTCGTGACGTGGTGGTCCTGGAGGTCGGGCCGCTCGTCGGCGTTGCCGATGATGACGCTGTAGCCCAGCGCGCGGGCCTCCTCCTCGACGGAGCGGGCCAGCTCGGTGAAGTACGGGTTCATCACGTCGCTGATCACCAGACCGAGGGTGCGGGTCTGGTGGGTGCGCAGCGACCGGGCGACGGCGTTCGGACGGTAGCCCAGCCTCTCGACGGCGGCCAGCACCTGCCGGCGCGCGGCCGCGCTGACCGACGGATGGTCGTTCAGGACCCGTGAGACCGTCGCGACGGACACGCCCGCGTCGGCGGCGACGTCCTTGATGCCCGCCATCGCCTCCACCTCCTCGTGGAATCGATTACATCGCTGTGCACCATGGATTGGAAACGATTACACGGGGGGAAACAAGGGATGCAGGTGGCCGAAATCAAATCGTGACCGGGGTGTGGGGTGCCGCCGGCGTCCTTCCGTGACGGGCCGGAACCGGTCGCCGCCGGCCGGCGTCGTGGTGTTCATGGCGCAGGGCGGGAGCACGATGGGCGAGGAGCCGGCGGGAGCGGAGTTTCTGCTCACCTTTTTTCTCATGGTGGCAGTCCCCACCGTCGTCGGAGGTGCGGTGATCCTTTCCCTGGTCGGCCTGACGATGTGGGCGACGGCCCCGCTGCGGCGACGCGGGCGGTCCTCCCGGCACCCGGGTGCGCCGGCACCCGAATCGAACGGCCCGTCGGAGCGCTTGTCCCCCACGCGAGCTACGCGCAAGTGTCCACCGTGAGGTGACGATTCGCGGACGCCGGATCCGTAGCGTTCGAGGCGTCGCGGCGCCCCGGCCGCGGACCCGGAGGAGGAGCGTTCATGAGGTTCGTCTGGCAGTTGTCGGCGGTCGTGGTGGTCGCCGTGATCGGCTATCAGGTGGTCGCCGCCGTGGAGAACCACCCCTGGCTCCAGCTCGTTCTGGGACTCCTGGTCTCCGTGCTCGCCGTACTCGTCTACGGATGGGTGGTCGGCAGGACCGAGCACCGCCCGGCCACCGAAGTGGCCCGTAAGGGTGCCGGGGCCGCGATCGGCCGGGGGATGCTGATCGGCGTCGCGATGTTCGGAGCCGTGATCACGAACATCTACGTCAACGCGCACTACGAGATCAACGGCCTGGGCTCGGTGTCCGGCGCCGTGGGACTGGTCGGATTCATGGCGGCCGCCTCCGTGACGGAGGAACTGATCTTCCGGGGGATTCTGTTCAGGATCATCGAGGAGCGCACCGGCACCTGGATCGCACTGACGCTGACCGGAATGCTGTTCGGCCTCTCGCACCTGCTGAACCCCAACGCCGACCTGTGGGGCGCCCTCGCCATCGCGATCGAGGCCGGCGGCATGCTCGCCGCCGCCTACGCCGCGACCCGCACGCTGTGGGTGCCGATCGGCCTCCACTTCGCCTGGAACTTCGTCCAGGCCGGCATCTTCAGCGCCGAGGTCTCCGGCAACGACACCCCGCAGGGACTGCTGGACACCGTGATGTCGGGTCCGAAGTGGGTCACCGGCGGCGACTTCGGACCGGAAGGCAGTGTGTACGCGGTGCTGTTCGGCGTGCTGGTGACGATCGGGTTCATGTGGCTGGCCCGCAAGCGCGGCAACCTGGTGCCCCGTCGGCGCGCCGACCGGATCGCCGCCACCCCCACTACACTGCCCCGGTGACCGGACTTCCGCGGATCCAGGAACTGTGGCGCCGGTCGGGCGCCGCAGTCTGGTATGTCCCGCTCGCAGCGGTCCTGTTCGCCGCCTCGCTGGTCTACCACGACAACGGCACGGAGCTCGGCGGCCTGCCGACCCGTCCCTTCGACGCCCTGGCCCTCGCGGCGATCGCCCTCCAGTGCCTCCCGCTCGCCGGACGCCGGCGGTGGCCCGTCCTCTGCTTCGCCGTGGTGTCGATCGGCTTCGCCCTCGACCAGCTCCGCGGCTACCACTCACTCGCCGGCATCGCGCTGCCCGTCACGCTGTTGAGCGTGGCCTCCCACCTGGAACACCACAGGCGGGCAACCGCGATCGCCGCCTCCGTGGCCTACGTCCCGCTGGCGGTCGCGCTCCACCGGCTCGGCCCCGGCGAACCGCCCGTCGAGTTCGTGACGTTCTACCTGGCCTTGGCACTCGCCTGGGGCGTCGGGTCATGGGTTCGTCACACCCGGGTCCTGGAGGCCGAGCGCCGCCGCCGCGTCGCCGAGGACACTCGCGCCGCCGAACGCGCCCGCATCGCCCGCGAACTCCACGACGTGGTGACCCACCACGTGACGGCGATGGTCGTACAGGCCGAGGCGGCCCGCTATCTGACCGCCGTCCCCGATCGCCTCGACCAGAGCCTGACAGCCGTCACCGACACCGGCCGCCGGGCCATCACGGATCTGCGGCACTTGCTCGACCTGCTCAACCCCGACCACGGCACCGACCACAGCACCGACCACAGCACCGAGCCCAGCACCGAGCCCAGGACCCCACCCGCCGGCCGGCTCCTCACCCTCGTCGAACAGACACGGCGGGCCGGTCAGCCCGTGGAGTTCACCGAAGAGGGCACACCGGCCGAGTCGACCGGCAGCGCCGACCTCGTGGCCTACCGGGTAGTGCAGGAGTCCCTGACGAACGCCCTCAAGTACGCCCACGGCAGCCGCACTTCCGTCCGGGTGCGCCACGGCTCAGGAGAGATCACCGTGGAGGTCGGCACGGACGGCTCCGGCTCGAAGACCCCCGGACTCTCCGGGAGCGGGCGCGGCCTGGCCGGTCTCCGTGAACGGGTCGACGTCCTCGGCGGCGACTTCAGCGCGGAGGAACAGAAGGACGGCGGCTTCGTCGTCCGCGCCCACATACCCGCCGGGAGCCCGTCGTGACCGCGCCCATCCGCGTCCTGATCTGCGACGACCAGGTACTGATCCGCACCGGACTGGCGACGATCATCGATGCCCAGCCCGATCTCGAGGTCGCGGCCGAGTGCGGGGACGGGCGAACCGCCGTCGATCTCGTCGGACAACTCCGCCCGGACGTCGTGGTGATGGACATCCGCATGCCGGTGCTCGACGGCATATCGGCCACCCGTCTCCTGGCCGGCGCCGGCGTACCGCACCCCGTCAAGGTGCTCGTGGTGACGACGTTCAACCTCGACGAATACGTCTACGAGGCGCTCCGTGCCGGCGCGAGCGGCTTCCTCCTCAAGGACGCGCCACCGGCCCAACTGCTGCACGGAATCCGGACCGTGGCGGCGGGCGCCGCACTGCTGGACCCCGAGGTGACACGCCAGCTCGTCGGCCGGTACGCCGTCCGGATCCGCCCCACCGAGGACAACGGGCCAGACGTCCCGCTGACTCCCCGCGAACTGGAGGTCCTGCGCCTCATCGCGGACGGCCTCTCCAACAACGAGATCGCCGCGGCCCTCGTGATCAGCCGGGAGACGGTCAAGACCTTCGTCTCCCGCATCCTCACGAAGCTCGGCCTCCGCGACCGCGTCCAGGCAGTCGTCTACGCCTACCGTCAGGGCCTGGTGTCCTGAAGCGGGCCACGGCCCCTGACGGGCCCCAGCGGCCGAGCCGCTGCGCGGCCTCCGTCGCCCAGTACGTCAGGATCATCAGCTCCGGTGCGTGAGGCAGCTGGACAGCAGCATGCCGGTCGGCGCGGAGCAGGGAACCACGCGCTCGCATCGGGTCTTCGTGGTCTCCGCCCTGATCCGAAGCGCCCGGTGGGCCGGATCGACGTCGTCGATCATCTGCCGGTGGCAGTAGCCCTCCGGCCGGCCGCCCCGGCCCGGTCCAGGGGGACGGGTACGCACGACGGCGACACGGGCAGGCCGGACTGCCGCGTGCGGTCCTCGCTCGCCTCGGTCTGTGCCGTTCACGGCCCGGGGTGGACGGTGGCCGTCGAGGCGGACGACGAGATCCGCGCCGGCGCCTGGGTCGCCGAACTCACCGGCGATGTCCTGGACGGCCGGCCCAAGGGCATGCGGCTGACCTGTTTCGCCACCAGCGCTTCAGGCCGGCCGATCGCCGAGCTCGAGCCCCGTCACCGGCTGCGGGCCCAGGCCAAGGACCGCATCCGTGCCGCCCGCGCCTGGGGCGGAAGCCTCGTCGAAACCGCAACCTGACCCAACCCGGCGAACCCGTGCGGACACATCACCAGGCGAATTCGCCGGCTGCCGCGAACGCCCGGCCGGCGTGCGGGTGCCGACTCGCCGGCGCTCTACTCGGGGCTCGGGGTCTCCCGTACCCGGGCCTGGTGCCGGCGGGCTTTGAGCCGGTTCCCGCAGGTCTTCATCGAGCACCACCGTGCGGTGTTGGCGCGACTGCGGTCCAGGAGGAAGAGACGGCATTCGGTGTTCTCGCACGGCCGCAGACGGCCGGGCAGGCGTTCCTTGACGTCCGCCCACGCGAGCACGAGTTCCACGGCGAGCCTGCGCTCCGGCGGCACCTCCAGGTGCCACTCGACGCCCGCCGCGCTGGGCCGCGGGACTTGGTGAACGCCCGCGAGGACCCGGCGCAGACGGGGTTCCTCCGACGTGCCCGACTCCACCGCCTGGAGCGCGTCCCGGGCGGTGCGCAGCCACCGGCGCTCCTCGTCGCCGCCGAGGCCTCCGTGTTCCCGCGCCCACCTGTCCACCTCGTGGTCGTCGTCCCACAGGTCCTGGCGTCGGCCCTCCGTGACAGGGGTGCTGTTCAACGCCTGCATCAGGGCTTGGTCGTCCAGCACGGCCCTCACCTTCCCGGCTAACTCCATCAAGTCGCTTGACAGGTTACTCCAAGGGCGGTCTACTGGACGTCGAGTGATAACCATCAAAAGGCGTTGAAGGGGTTAGCCATGGTTGAGATTCGCCACCAGTACGCGACGGTGCGGGGACATCGCGTCTTCTACCGCGAGGCGGGGCCCCGCGAGGCACCCACGCTCGTGCTCCTGCACGGATTCCCCTCCAGTTCACGCATGTTCCGCCACCTCATTCCGGCGCTGGCCGACCGATTCCACGTCATCGCCCCCGACCACCTCGGCTTCGGCAACTCCGACGCCCCGCCCGTGGACGCGTTCACCTACACCTTCGACTCCCTGACCGACATCACCGAAGCCCTTCTGGCCCAGCTCGGCGTCACCCGCTACGCCGTGTACGTCCAGGACTACGGCGCCCCCATCGGCTGGCGGCTGGCCCTGCGCACCCCGGACGCGATCACCGCGGTGATCACGCAGAACGGCAACGCCTACGAGGACGGCTTCGTACCGGATTTCTGGAAGCCCGTATGGGCGTACGGCGAGGATCCGGGCCCCCGGACCGAACCCGCCGTCCGTGCCGCCCTCTCGCTCGACGCCATCCGCTGGCAGTACCTGCACGGAGTGGACCGGCCCGAGCTGGTCGATCCCGACACCTGGGCCACCGACCACCGCGAGGTCAACCGGCCGGGCAACGACCTCGTGCAGCTCGCCCTGTTCCGCGACTACGCCGGCAATCCGCCCCTCTACCCCCAGGTGCACGCCTACTTCAGGGAACACCGGGTTCCCCTCCTCGCGGTCTGGGGAGCGGGCGACGAGATCTTCGGCCCGGACGGAGCGCGCGCCTTCGCGAGGGACCTGCCGGACGCGGAGATCCACCTGGTTCCCGGAGGCGGACACTTCCTGCTCGAAAGCCACCTGGACACCGTGGCCGGGTACATGCGCGGGTTCCTGACCACCGCCGGAGCACCGGCGTGAAGCCCGTGAAGAGTTCCCGGGGCGGGTGAACGGGATCTTCAAGGCCGGGATCCGGCCGGAACGCACCGCTCGCCACCGCCTCGACCGGCGGGCCGGCCGCCGCCCACTTCATTCACAAGTTGGCGAAGGAGCTGTGAGGCGCTTCATGGAAACCTCAGGCAACTGGAAGAAGTCGTCCTATTCCGGTCCGGGCGATGGCGACTCGTGCGTGGAGATTGCGCACAGTCCCACCCGGATAGCCATACGCGACTCTAAGATCCCCACCCGAGCCACCCTCACCTTCCCCACCGCCGCCTTCACCCCCTTCCTCGAAACCTCAAGGAGTCGGCGAAGCAGTTGTGACACGTACGCGGAGCCGTTGCCGGCGTGGGGCCTCAGGAGGGCGTCGGCCGTGTCTGCGGACGTGCCTCGTGGCCCGCGAGATGGAGCCTCAGGCGGGTGAGGTCCTCGGCCTCGACGAACACCTGCTGCCCCCAGTGCGCGGTGAGGCGCTGGGCGACGTCCACCAGCCGACGGCGGTCCTCGGGCGTGTACGCCGGGAAGCGCGCGTAGCCCTGGTCGGCGATCTTGTTACCCAGTTCGCTGAAGAGCACGGCCCGGAAGCGCTGCTCCTCCTCGTCGGTCAACGGCGCGACGCCGACCTCGGCCTCGGTGGGCCGCAACCGAACGTTGTAGAGATCTCGCATCACGCGCGGCTCCGCCATCTGCTCGAGTTCGTCCGCGAGAGCCTACCCGCCCCGGCCCCTTGGACAGATGGTGTCCCGTCGGGCGGTGCAGAGGGTCTCCCGGTCCCGGCGCTGCGGGGCCGGGGACGGGTTCCGTGCCGAAAAGCGTGAGCAGTCGGCGGGAAAGTGTCACCAGAGCGCTCAAATGGGCGTCATCAGGACAGTGGTGGCCAAAGTGCTCACGCTTTTGGGACGGTGTGTCACGTCCGGGGCACGGGCGTCTGCCCCGGCATCGCATCCGTGCGGCCGCATCCGACCCGCCGACCCGGGCGGTCACGGAAAGGCGTCCGTCCGACCGGTCGTGTCCCGGCAGGTCGGCGTCGCCGAGTGACCTCAAGATGCCCACCGCCACAGCGGCGACCCGGGTATGACGTGCCACCACCTGAACGCCCGAAGAACGCTGTCGAGTACCGAGTACAAGTGACACGTCGCAGCTTTCGCGATTTGCTCCTCTCGTAAGGCTCTTGGAGCTGCCAAGATCCAGCAGGGCTGAAATCCCCCTTGTCGGCCCGTAACGCAACGTGTTGAAGTGAACGCGGCCTGGAACAAGGTCGCAACACCGGGCCTCCGCTGACCACGGAGGCCCTTGACAAGGGGGAAGTATGCGTCGCACTGCTTCCTGCGCCGTCGACACGACGCTGACCGCCGCGATCACCGCGTCGGTCCTGCTGATACCGACCGGTTCTGCGTCCGCCGCGTCCGATCCCGGCGGCACGGCCGTCGGGATCGCCGCCGACAGCATCACCGCCACCTGCAAGAACAACGGCAAGAACCACATCGTCCGCAAGTACTACCGCGGCCCGCAGTTCTGCACACTGCGCTGCGGCACCAAGACGTGGGGTCGGAAGCACATCAAGGCACGTCACGGCTGGAACACGAGCATGGACAAGAAGATCAGCGCGGCCATCTGGTCGGGAGACCCCAACGGCCGCGGTGGGTACTCCACGTACACGAAGTCCGGTCCTCGCATCGAGAAGTTCCGCACCGTCATCGGCACTCCTGCCGGGAAGGCCGATCTGCTGACGGCGTAAAAGGTCGACCAGACCAGCAGGGCCGTCGCCAAGTGCTGAATCCTGGGTCGAATCTCAAACTCATGTCCAGGATAAGGAAGGGAGCGAGCATGGTGGCTCAGACGCCGGCCGAGCAAGCGCTCGCCCGTTCGTACACGACCGGTGACGCCGACATGAGGTTCGACATCGACGATCTGTCGGTGGAGCACCGCCCGGGCGGCGCCGCCGTGCTGGCGTACCGGCTCACGGTGGAACGCCCCGGGCGAGAGGGCGAACGCTGGGCGGTCACGCTGCCCTGGGAGGACAGTTCCTTCGCGGACGTCCTCGCCTCACCCGCCCCGGACGCCGAACGGCTTCGGCAGCTCGTGCACCTCGTGCATGCGCTGCTGGAGGAGTGGTGGGACACGAAGGGCCACAACCGGCAGTCGGCGAAGATGGGCCACCGCCTCCCCTGAGGATGTCCCTTCGAGTCTCGGCTCACCCGGGAACAGTGCTCGACCGGCCGCCCTCCCGGCCTCCGTCCGCCGTCCCGCCGGGGGCCTTCGCCCCTTCCTCCAAGCGCTCACAGCGGATTCCCGGCGCTGAAACCGAACGCCCCGGCGCCCTGTCACACCTCACCGGTACCGTCGGACCCATGTCCAACCAGTCCGCGGCGGCCCCCGGTGAACGGCGACTCGCCACCCTCGAAGGCGTCCTTGAGCGCATCACGTACTCCAACGAGGAGAACGGCTACACGGTCGCCCGCGTCGACACCGGCAGGGGCGCCGCCGACCTGCTCACGGTCGTCGGGGCGCTGCTCGGGGCGCAGGTGGGCGAGTCGCTGCGGATGGAGGGGCGATGGGGGTCGCACCCGCAGTACGGGAAGCAGTTCCACGTCGAGAACTACACGACCCTGCTCCCGGCCACCGTCCAGGGCATCCGGCGCTACCTCGGATCCGGGCTGGTCAAGGGCATCGGGCCGGTCTTCGCCGACCGCATCACCCAGCACTTCGGCCTGGACACCCTGACCGTCATCGAGGAGGAGCCCAAGCGGCTCATCGAGGTCCCCGGCCTCGGACCCAAGCGGACGAAGAAGATCGCCGACGCCTGGGAGGAGCAGAAGGCGATCAAGGAGGTCATGCTCTTCCTCCAGACCGTCGAGGTGTCGACGTCGATCGCGGTGCGGATCTACAAGAAGTACGGGGACGCCTCGATCTCCGTCGTGAAGAACCAGCCCTACCGGCTGGCGTCCGACGTCTGGGGCATCGGCTTCCTCACCGCCGACAAGATCGCCCAGTCCGTCGGCATCCCGCACGACAGCCCGGACCGGGTCAAGGCCGGTCTGCAGTACGCGCTGTCGCAGGCCACCGACCAGGGCCACTGCTATCTCCCCGAGGAGAAGCTGATCGCCGACGCGGTGAAGCTGCTCCAGGTGGACACCGGGCTCGTCATCGAGTGCCTCGCCGAGCTGGCCGCCGAGCCGGAGGAGGGCGAGGACCCCGGAGTCGTACGGGAGAAGGTCCCCGACCCGCAGGGCGGTGACCCCGTCACCGCCGTCTACCTGGTGCCCTTCCACCGCGCCGAACTGGCCCTCTCCGCCCAGCTGCTGCGCCTCCTGCGCACCGGTGAGGACCGGATGCCCGGCTTCCGGGACGTCGCCTGGGACAAGGCGCTGACCTGGTTGAAGGGGCGTACGGGCGCCGACCTCGCCCCCGAGCAGGAGGCCGCCGTCAAACTGGCGCTCACCGAGAAGGTCGCCGTCCTCACCGGCGGCCCCGGCTGCGGCAAGTCCTTCACGGTGAGGTCCATCGTGGAGCTGGCCCGCGCGAAGAAGGCCAAGGTGGTGCTCGCCGCGCCGACCGGGCGCGCCGCCAAACGCCTCGCGGAGCTGACCGGCACCGAGGCCTCCACCGTCCACCGCCTGCTGGAGCTCAAGCCCGGTGGTGACGCCGCCTACGACCGGGACCGGCCGCTGGACGCCGACCTGGTGGTGGTCGACGAGGCGTCCATGCTCGATCTGCTGCTGGCCAACAAGCTGGTCAAGGCGGTGGCTCCCGGTGCCCACCTGCTCTTCGTCGGCGACGTCGACCAGCTCCCCAGCGTCGGCGCGGGCGAGGTGCTCCGGGACCTGCTGGCCGACGGCAGTCCCGTCCCCGCCGTCCGCCTCACCCGCGTCTTCCGCCAGGCCCAGCAGTCGGGCGTGGTGACCAACGCGCACCGGATCAACGCCGGACAGCACCCGCTCACCGACGGCATGAAGGACTTCTTCCTCTTCGTCGAGGACGACACGGAGGAGGCGGGCCGGCTCACCGTGGACGTCGCCGCGCGCCGCATCCCGGCGAAGTTCGGGCTCGACCCGCGCCGGGACGTGCAGGTCCTCGCCCCCATGCACCGGGGCCCGGCCGGCGCCGGCACGCTGAACGGACTGCTCCAGCAGGCCGTCACCCCCGGCCGGCCCGACCTACCCGAGAAGCGGTTCGGCGGCCGGGTCTTCCGCGTCGGGGACAAAGTCACCCAAATCCGCAACAATTACGAGAAGGGTGAGAACGGGGTCTTCAACGGCACTGTCGGCGTGGTCACCTCGCTCGACCCGGTCGACCAGAAGCTGACGGTGCTGACGGACGAGGACGAGGAGGTGCCGTACGAGTTCGACGAACTGGACGAGCTCGCCCACGCCTACGCGGTGACCATCCACCGTTCCCAGGGCAGCGAGTACCCGGCCGTCGTCATCCCCGTGACCACCGGCGCCTGGATGATGCTCCAGCGGAACCTGCTCTACACGGCGGTCACCCGGGCGAAGCGGCTGGTCGTCCTCGTCGGTTCCCGCAGGGCGATCGGGCAGGCGGTGCGCACGGTCTCGGCCGGCCGGCGCTGTACGGCGCTCGACTTCCGGCTCGCGGGCGCCTGAACCGTCGTTGTTGCCGCCCTTCGTCCCTTTCCCGAAAGAAAAATGATCGATCAAATGAGTCGGGAACGTCACAGAGGCCTTCCGGAAGGGGAACACAGGAGGCAGGATGGGCAAGTTGGCGGCACTCAGTGCCGCCAATAGGCCCGATGGTCGACCCCGAGTGCACTCTCCTGAGCCAAGTGGGGGATGGTAGAGACAGTCAGGGCACCTCGAAGGTGAGGCACTACGTCGGTGAGGGATGACGTGAGCGACAACTCTGTAGTACTGCGGTACGGCGACGACGAGTACACCTACCCGGTGATCGGCAGTACGGTCGGTGACAAGGGCTTCGACATCGGGAAGCTTCGATCCCAGACCGGCCTGGTGACGCTGGACAGCGGTTACGGCAACACCGCCGCATACAAATCCGCGATCACGTACCTGGACGGTGAGGGAGGCATCCTCCGTTACCGCGGGTACCCCATCGAGCAGCTGGCCGAGCGCTCCTCCTTCCCGGAGGTCGCCTACCTGCTGATCAACGGCGAGCTGCCGACTGTTGACGAGCTCAGCGCGTTCCGGGGCGAGATCACGCAGCACACCCTGCTGCACGAGGACGTCAAGAACTTCTACAAGGGCTTCCCGCGCGACGCCCACCCGATGGCGATGCTGTCGTCGGTCGTCTCGGCGCTGTCGACGTTCTACCAGGACAGCCACAACCCGTTCGACGAGCGCCAGCGCCACCTCTCCACCATCCGGCTGCTCGCCAAGCTTCCGACGATCGCGGCCTACGCGTACAAGAAGTCGATCGGGCACCCGTTCGTCTTCCCGCGCAACGACCTCGGCTACGTCGAGAACTTCCTGCGCATGACCTTCTCCGTCCCGGCCCAGGACTACGAGCTCGACCCGGTCGTCGTCTCGGCCCTGGACAAGCTGCTCATCCTGCACGCGGACCACGAGCAGAACTGCTCGACCTCGACGGTGCGCCTGGTCGGCTCCTCGCAGGCGAACATGTTCGCCTCGATCTCCGCCGGCATCTCCGCCCTGTGGGGCCCGCTGCACGGTGGCGCCAACCAGTCGGTGCTGGAGATGCTCGAGGGCATCCAGGCCGACGGCGGCGACGTCGACTCCTTCATCCGCAAGGTGAAGAACAAGGAGGACGGCGTCCGCCTGATGGGCTTCGGCCACCGGGTCTACAAGAACTTCGACCCGCGCGCCAAGATCATCAAGTCTGCCGCGCACGATGTGCTGTCCGCCCTCGGCAAGTCCGACGAGCTGCTGGACATCGCGCTCAAGCTGGAGGAGCACGCGCTCTCCGACGACTACTTCGTCTCGCGCAGCCTCTACCCGAACGTGGACTTCTACACCGGCCTGATCTACCGGGCCATGGGCTTCCCGACCGAGATGTTCACGGTCCTGTTCGCCCTCGGCCGGCTGCCGGGCTGGATCGCCCAGTGGCACGAGATGATCAAGGAGCCGGGCTCCCGCATCGGCCGCCCCCGCCAGATCTACACGGGCGTGGTGGAGCGCGACTTCATCCCGGTCGAGGAGCGCTGACCGGACGCGGCACGCACATGACGACGACGGACGGCACGCCCTTCGGGGCGTGCCGTCCGTCGTTCCGTCTCGTGCGGCAGGCAGGCAGGTGGCGGGCCGACGGTGCCTTGCGGCGAACCGAGCCCCAAAAAAGAAGAAGGCGCCCTGCGCCGGTCCCCCCACGGGCCGACGTCAGGGCGCCTTCCCATGTCCCGGTGCGGATTCCCCCCACGGGATCCGGCCGGGCGTCTGTGAAGATCAGCGCCTGAATCGCTGTCTTTGAGCGCGATGAGCGGAACTCACCGCGCTCGTGCGGTCTGCCGGGACGCGCACGCTCGGGAGGGCCGCTCAAAGCTCTCCGGCGTACGTGCCCCGGCAACGCAACTCCGGGAAAGTCCCCCAAGACATCCCCAGATGCCAGGTCGCGCCCCCCAAGACGCTTCCCGACATCGCCAACTTAGACCTTCGAACCCCTTCGATGGTTACGTTCACGTCACTGTGATCTGCGTCTCTTGCATTTGTCCGTTAGGTGCGCAAGGGCCCTGAATTACCGACGCGCCCCAAGAGTAAGGAAGATGCGGGAGCCTTGTGAAGAGCTTATGTGAAATGTCGTACCGGACTCCAGTGGGTCATCCCAGTCGAGACCTCAATGAAACGAGCGCAGCCGCAGGCTGTTGGTGACGACGAAGACGGAGGAGAAGGCCATGGCGGCTCCCGCGATCATCGGGTTGAGCAGGCCGGCCGCGGCCAGCGGCAGCGCGGCGACGTTGTAGCCGAAGGCCCAGACGAGGTTGCCCTTGATGGTCGTGAGGGTGCGACGGGACAGCCGGATGGCGTCCGCCGCCACCCGCAGATCACCGCGGACGAGGGTCAGGTCGCCGGCCTCGATCGCCGCGTCGGTGCCGGTGCCCATGGCCAGGCCCAGATCGGCGGTGGCGAGGGCGGCGGCGTCGTTGACGCCGTCACCGACCATGGCGACTGACCGTCCCTCCTCCTGCAGTTGCCGGACGACGGCGGCCTTGTCCTCGGGCAGGACCTCGGCGATCACCCGGTCGATGCCGACGGTCCGGCCCACCGCCTCGGCGACGGTGCGGTTGTCGCCGGTGAGCAGGACGGGGGTGAGTCCGAGGGCGCGCAGGTCCCGGACGGCCTCCGCGCTGGTCTCCTTGACCGCGTCCGCGACGGCGAGGACCCCGCGTGCGGTGCCGTCCCAGCCGACCACGACGGCCGTGAGTCCACCCTTCTCGGCCTCGTCCCGGGCCCGCTCCAGCTCCGGCGGCAGCCCGGGGCCCGCCTCCTCGCCCGCCGGACCCCCGCCGAGCCGCCCCACGACCACCTCATGGCCGTCCACGCGCCCGCGTACGCCCCGCCCCGGAACGTTCTCGAAGCTCTCGGCCGAAGGCAGCGCCCCCGCCCGTTCCTCGGCGCCGGCGGCGATCGCGCGGGCGATCGGGTGCTCGGAGGCGTGCTCCAGGGCACCGGCGAGCCGCAGCAGCTGCTTCTCGTCGGTGCCGTCGGCGGTGTGGACCCGCTGCAGGGTCATCCGGCCGGTGGTGACCGTGCCGGTCTTGTCGAGGACGACGGTGTCCACGCGGCGGGTGGACTCCAGGACCTCGGGGCCCTTGATGAGGATGCCGAGCTGCGCGCCGCGTCCGGTACCCACCATGAGCGCGGTCGGGGTGGCCAGCCCGAGAGCGCACGGGCAGGCGATGATCAGCACTGCGACGGACGCGGTGAAGGCGGCGACGGTGTCGCCGGTGACGCCGAGCCATCCGCCGAAGGTGCCGACGGCGATGAACAGCACCACGGGGACGAAGACCCCGGAGATCCGGTCCGCCAGCCGCTGCACCTCGGCCTTGCCGTTCTGCGCGTCCTCCACGGCCCGTGCCATCCGCGCGAGCCGGGTGTCGGCGCCGACGCGGGTGGCCTCGACGACGAGCCGGCCGCCCGCGTTGACCGTGGCACCGGTGACGGCGTCGCCGACGGTGACGTCCACCGGCACCGATTCGCCGGTCAGCATCGACGCGTCCACGGCGGAGGAGCCCTCGACCACGGTCCCGTCGGTGGCGATCTTCTCCCCGGGGCGTACGACGAACCGGTCACCGGCCGCCAGTTGCTCCGCCGGGACGCGCACCTCGCGCACCCGGCCGCCGCCCTCGTCGCGGAGCACGGCGACGTCCTTGGCGCCCAGTTCCATCAGGGCCCGCAGCGCGGCGCCCGCACGGCGCTTGGAGCGGGCCTCGAGGTAGCGGCCGAGGAGGATGAAGACGGTGACGCCGGCGGCGACCTCCAGATAGATCATGGAGGCGCCGTCGGTACGGGAGACGGTCAGCTCGAAGGGGTGCCGCATGCCGGGCATGCCCGCGTCACCGAGGAACAGCGCCCACAGCGACCAGCCGAACGCGGCGAGCGTGCCGACGGAGACCAGGGTGTCCATGGTGGCCGCGCCGTGCCGCAGGTTGGTCCAGGCGGCCCGGTGGAAGGGCAGCGCACCCCAGACGACGACGGGGGCGGCGAGGGTGAGCGAGAGCCACTGCCAGTTGTCGAACTGCAGCGGCGGGATCATCGCGAGCAGCACGACGGGAAGGGCGAGCACGGCGGAGACCGTCAGCCGGTCGCGCAGGGCGGTGAGCCCGGGGTCCGCCGGCGCGGTGTCCTGCCCGCCGGGCCCGTCCGGTGCGGACTCCTGTACGGATGCGGGGGACGGTGGGGGAGCGGGTTCCTCGGCGGTGTAGCCGGTCTTCACCACGGTGGCGATGAGATCGGCGACCCCGGTGCCGGCGGGGTAGGCGATCCGGGCCTTCTCCGTCGCGTAGTTCACCGTGGCGGTCACGCCGTCCATGCGGTTGAGCTTCTTCTCGACGCGGGCCGCGCAGGAGGCGCAGGTCATCCCGCCGATGAGCAGCTCGACCTCGGAGGCGGGCGGGGCCTCCGAGGTCGTGGGGGCCGTCGGGGTGTCCGGGCCCGCCGGGTCGGCGGGTATCGGTGTTCCGGTGGCGGTGGTGCGGGTCATGTCCGTACTCCAGGCAGATCCGGGACTCCGGAGGGGCCCCGGAGCGGTCGCGGTGTCCCCGGCGGGTTCGGGCGTGTCGTCCTGGCGCCGGGAAGAGCCGCCGGCGGCGTCAGGCGGGGCCGACGAGCTCGAAGCCGGCCTCGTCGACGGCTGCGCGGACGGCCTCCTCGTCGAGCGGGGCCGCGGAGACGACGGTGACCTCGCCGGTGGTGGCGACGGCCTTCACCGAGTCGACCCCGGGGAGCTCGGAGATCTCGCCGGAGACGGCGCCTTCGCAGTGGCCGCAGCTCATGCCGCTCACCTTGTAGACGGCGGTGACGGAGCCCTGGGTGTCGGTCCGGACGGTCATGTCTTGCTCCTCGTCGAGGCGTATGGGGTCGAGGGGGCCCACGGGGCCGGGGCCTCCGCTTCCAGATTATACCCCTAGGGGGTATGAATCCAGGAGCGGCGGGCCGAGGGCCTCCCCGGAGATCTCTCCCATCCCGCGCATCAGGGGTCGCTCAGCTCGACCGCGATCGCTTCCTTGTTCGGGAAGGGCTGGTGCGGCGTGCCGGGGGAAACGCCCGCCTCACGGGCGATGGCATCGGTGCCGGCTGCCGTGTACCCGGTGGGGCGGAAGACGGAAGACGGAAGACGGAAGACGGAAGACGGAAGACGGAAGACGGAGCCGGAAAGCGGAGCCCGAGCCCCAATCCTCAATCGAGCCGGTCCGGACGACCGTATGACCGGACCGAGTGACGGGGACGACTGGTGCGACCGAACGACGGGAACGACTGAACGGCTGTGCCCCACCACGCAGGTGGGGCACAGCCGTTGTCCGTCGTGTCCGGGGTGGACGGGGTTCAGGGGCGTGGCCGGTTGCCCGGCCGGGCGGCCACCCAGCGGCGCACCGTGTCCGCGTACCAGTACGGCTTTCCGTTCTCCACGTGGTCGGGCGGAGGTAGGAGGCCGTGTTTGCGGTACGAACGGACGGTGTCCGGCTGCACCTTGATGTGCGCCGCGATGTCCTTGTAGGACCACAGGCGTCGGTCGGTCATGCGTCGTACCTCCCCGCGAGCACCACGGAGGCGGCCAGGTGTCGGCCGTCAGGGGGAGCCGGGTGCTGCGCTGGCGATCACCAGCGTTCTGCCCCGTGAACGACGCCTTACGGGGGTGGAGCGCCGTTGTGCGCCGGGCGTGACGGAAAGCCCATGCACATGGGACATGCGTGACACGAGCGGGATATTTGTGACGCAAGTGAAGCAAAGGTGCGCGCCGCTCCTTCGGTGGGCCGTGTTGACCCGCCCCGCCGGAACCCTCGATCCGCCCGGGTCGCCCGTCGTCCCGCGGCCCGGCCGGCGGCCGTGAAGGCACCGTCCGGCCGAGCGTCGGCCCGCTGTTTCCCCCTGGACGGTTCGCCTGTTCCGGGGACGTAAGGTCAAGATCTCATCCTTATGTCTGGACAAAGCATTGACAGGGCTTCGCCTCCACGGCTAGAACCGAGGGGAGCCGCGTGGGACGACCGCCGTCCCCGCTCCGGGGCGCCCCTGACGGCCCCGACACCGACCACCTCCGGCGCGGACGGCCGCTTTGCTTTGGCAGGAGCGAAGTGCGTGCGACGACTCCCCGTCCGCCACGGCCCCGCGCCGGAGGTTTTGACCTGAGGGCTTCAACCCGGAAGGTGTGGTCCGAAGGCCCATGGTGTGCGTGACGGCCCGTCGGCCTGCCGCACCGCACCGGCAGCCCGTTCGTCCTGGTGTGCCGTCGCGCGTGGTGTCGGCGGACGGGCCGGAGGGCTGCATCGCCTCGTGCTCCCGGCCGGTGCCGTCCCGCCGCTACCACGGACGCAGTACGCGCGAGCCCCCGCGTACGCCGCTGGGAGGTCCCCGGGTTCGGCCCACGGGCGGCGTCGGACCCACGGACGGACCCCGTACGGTTGACGCATGGATCTTCGACTGCCCGGGGCACGACGGCTCCGGTCGCGACGAATCGCGGCCGCCGCTGCCGCCGTCGTCGTGCTCGCCGGTGCCGGTACCTGGACCGCCGCCGCCTCGGACGACGTGCCCGCGGTCGACCGCGCCGACCGGACAGTGGCGACCGGCGACGGAGTGCGCATCGACACCTCGTACTTCACCGCCGGACCGGACGGCCGCCGGCCCGCCGTCCTGCTCGGGCACGGCTTCGGCGGCAGCAAGAGCGACGTGCGGAAGCAGGCCGAGGACCTCGCGCGCGAGGGGTACGCCGTACTCACCTGGTCCGCGCGCAGCTTCGGGAAGTCCACCGGGAAGATCGGGCTGAACGACCCGAAGGGCGAGGTAGCCGACGTCTCCCGGCTCATCGACTGGCTCGCCGAACAGCCCGAGGTCGAGCTGGACAAGGACGGCGACCCGCGCCTCGGCATGGCCGGCGCCTCCTACGGCGGTGCCATCGCGCTGCTCACCGCCGGGCACGACGACCGGGTGGACGCCATCGCCCCGGCGATCACCTACTTCGACCTCTCCGAAGCACTGTTCCCGAATGGCGTGTTCAAGAAGCTGTGGGCGGGCATCTTCGTCAACTCCGGCGGTGGCTGCGAGAAGTTCGAGCCCGCGCTGTGCCGGATGTACGAGCGGGTCGCCGAGTCCGGCACCCCGGACGCCGAGGCCGTCGCGCTCCTGAAGGAACGGTCCCCGTCCGCCGTCGCCGACCGCATCGACGTGCCGACCCTGCTGATGCAGGGCCAGTCCGACTCCCTCTTCCCGCTCGGCCACGCCGACGCCGCCGCGAAGGCGATCCGCGCGAACGGCGCCCCGGTCGACGTCGACTGGATCGCCGGCGGGCACGACGGCGGGGAACCGGAGACGGACCGCGTCCGCGCCCGCACCCGGGCCTGGTTCGACCGGTACCTGAAGGACGACAAGGGCGCCGACACCGGCCCCGCCTTCCGCGTCACCCGCACCGGAGGCGTCGACTCCACCGACGGGCGGGCCGTGCTGAGCGGCGCGAGCGCGGACCGCTACCTGGGCCTGACCGGCGGCGGGAAGGACTTCCCGCTCGCCGGACGCGAGCAGAGCTTCGCCAACCCGGCCGGCGCCAGTCCGCCCGCCGTCTCCGCGCTGCCCGGCCTCGGCGGTGCCGGCGGCCTCTCCCAGCTGTCGTCCCTCGGCGTCGGCGTCTCCCTGGACTTCCCCGGCCAGCACGCCCGCTTCGAGTCCGCCCCGGTCACCGGCGACCTGCGGGTCACCGGCTCGCCGACCGCCACCGTCCACGTGAAGTCGACCGGTGACGACGCCGTCCTCTTCGGCAAGGTGTACGACGTCGGCCCGGACGGACGGCAGCAGGTACTGCCCTCCCAGCTGGTCACGCCGGTCCGGGTCGAGGACGCCAAGGCGGGCAAGGACGTCACCGTCACGTTCCCGGCCGTCGACCACGAGGTCCGGCAGGGACACCGCCTGCGGCTCGTCCTCGCCTCCACCGACCTCGGCTACGCCTCCCCGGCCGCCCCGGCGACGTACACGGTCTCCCTGAAGGGCGACCTCACCGTGCCCACCGCACCCGAGGTCGCCACCGCCGCGGCACCGCTGCCCTCCTGGGTGTGGTGGCTGCCGCTCGCCGGAGCCGTCGCCGCCCTCGCCCTGGTGTTCACCGGCCGCCGCCGCGCGACGGCCACGCCCCCCGACCCCGGACTCGCCGGCGTACCTCTGCAGATCACCGGCCTCAGCAAGCGCTACGCCCGGTCCGCCGACCGGTACGCCGTACGGGACCTGTCGTTCCGCGTGGAGAAGGGCCAGGTCCTCGGCCTGCTCGGACCGAACGGCGCGGGCAAGACCACCACCCTGCGGATGCTGATGGGCCTGATCAAGCCCGACGACGGCGAGATCCGCGTCTTCGGCCACGCCATCCGCCCCGGCGCGCCGGTGCTCTCCCGGGTCGGCGCCTTCGTCGAGGGCGCGGGCTTCCTCCCGCACCTGTCCGGCCGGGAGAACCTGGAACTGTACTGGCAGGCCACCGGCCGCCCGGCGGAGGACTCCCGCATGGAGGAGGCCCTGGAGATCGCGGGCCTCGGCGACGCCCTCGCCCGCGCGGTGCGCACCTACTCCCAGGGCATGCGCCAGCGCCTCGCCATCGCCCAGGCCATGCTCGGCCTGCCGGACCTGCTCATCCTGGACGAACCGACCAACGGCCTGGACCCGCCCCAGATCCGCGAGATGCGCGAGGTGATGATCCGGTACGCGGCCGCCGGACGCACGGTGATCGTCTCCAGCCATCTGCTCTCCGAGGTCGAACAGTCCTGCACCCACCTCGTCGTCATGGACCGAGGACAGCTGGTCCAGGCCGGGCCGGTGCACGAGATCGTCGGCTCCGGCGACACCCTGCTCGTCGGCACCGGGTCCCCCGTGGACGAGCCGCTCGCCGGGAAGGTGGCCGCCCTGCCGGGCGTCGCCTCGGCGGTCCCCACCGACGACGGGCTGCTGGTCCGCCTCGACGCCGACGGCACCGCCGCGCGCCTGGTCGCCGAACTGGTACGGCTGGACGTGCCGGTGGCGTCGGTCGGCCCGCACCGCCGCCTCGAAGACGCCTTCCTCACGATGATCGGAGGTCCCGCATGAGCGCGCTCGACGAACGGACCGGGGCCGGCGGGCCCGCCGGGACCACTGGAACCACCGGCCCCGGACAGCCGGCGGAACCGGTGGAGACGGCCGACGGCTACCGCGCGGGCCGCACACTGCCGCTGCGGGTCGAACTGGCCCGGCAGCTGAAGCGCCGCCGTACCCTCGTCATGGGCGCGATCCTGGCCGCCCTGCCGTTCGTGCTGGCCGTCGCCTTCGCCATCGGAGGCGAGCCGGAGGGCCGCGAGGGCCGGGTGACCCTGATGGACACGGCCACCGCGTCCGGCGCCAACTTCGCCGCCGTGAACCTGTTCGTCTCGGCCGGCTTCCTCCTCGTCATCCCCGTCGCCCTGTTCTGCGGGGACACGGTCGCCTCGGAGGCCGGCTGGTCCTCGCTGCGCTACCTCCTCGCCGCCCCGGTGCCGAGGATGCGGCTGCTGTGGTCCAAGCTCGTCGTCGGCCTGGGGCTCAGCCTCGCCGCGATGGTGCTGCTGCCGGTGGTCGCGCTCGCCGTCGGCACGGCCGCCTACGGCTGGGGCCCGCTGCAGATCCCCACCGGCGGCTCGCTCGACCCCGCCACGGCGGCCCAGCGGCTCGTGGTGGTCGTGGGCTACCTCTTCGTGTCCCAGCTGGTCACCGCCGGACTCGCGTTCTGGCTGTCGACCCGCACCGACGCCCCGCTGGGCGCCGTCGGCGGCGCGGTCGGCCTGACCATCGTCGGCAACGTCCTGGACCAGGTGACCGCCCTCGGCGACTGGCGTCACTTCCTGCCCGCGCACTGGCAGTTCGCCTGGGCCGACGCGGTCCAGCCGACCCCGCAGTGGTCCGGCATGATCCAGGGCACCGCGGTCTCGGTGACGTACGCGCTCGTACTGTTCGCGCTGGCCTTCCGCGGCTTCGCCCGCAAGGACGTGGTGTCGTGACGGCGGGTCCCGGGTCAGGCTCAGGTCAACGGAGCGTCACCCACCGGTCTCGGCGGGCGGGTTCCGTGCCCGCTTCGAGACCCATCCGCAACGCCCCGTAGCGCACGTTCCGCCCCGCCCCGGCGTCACAGTCGAGAAGTCGACGCCAACGGCAGCAGGGGGAACGGACGATGAAGCGGACGACGGACCGGACATCGAACGGGACGAGGACGACACGAAGGAAGGGCGCCCGGGCACGCCGCCTCCGCGCCGCGCTGGTCGCGCTCACGGCGGCGAGCGGTCTGCTGCTCACCGCGTGCGGCGGCGGGAGCGGGAACGGCGGCAAGACCTCCGACTCCTCGTACGAGGGCGAGGGCGGGCCCGGAGGAGGGACCGGGGGCGGCGGGAACAGCGACGCGGCTCCGCTCCCCGCGCCCGACGGCACCCGCGGCGCGGACCGGCAGCGCGAGGGGGAGCAGGACGGACGGCGGGACATCGCCCCCGACCCCGACCACCTGTCCACCTTCGCCCTCGACGTCGACACCGCCTCCTACGGCTACGCCCGCCGTACCCTCTCCGAGGGCCGGCTGCCCGACCCGTCGACGATCCGGCCCGAGGAGTTCGTCAACAGCTTCCGGCAGGACTACGAACGCCCGGACGGCAACGGCTTCACGGTCACCGTCGACGGCGCCCGCGTCGACGGTGACCGCACCGACGAGGACGACTGGTCCCTGGTCCGCGTGGGCCTCGCCACCCGGTCCGCCGGGACGGACGGGGACCGCCCGCCCGCCGCGCTCACCTTCGTCATCGACGTCTCCGGCTCCATGGCCGAACCGGGCCGCCTCGACCTCGCCCGGGAATCCCTCGCCACCATGACGGACCGGCTGCGCGACGAGGACTCCGTGGCGATCGTCACCTTCAGCGACGAGGCCGAGACCGTTCTGCCGATGACCCGCCTCGACGGCAACCGGGGCGAGATCCACGACGCCATCGAGGTCCTGGAGCCCGCGCAGTCCACCAACCTCGGCGCGGGCGTCGAGACCGGCTACGAAACCGCCGTCGAAGGGCTGCGCGAGGGCGCCACCAACCGGGTCGTCCTGGTCTCCGACGCGCTCGCCAACACCGGCGACACCGACGCCGACACGATTCTCGAACGCATCGGGGAGTCCCGCCGCGAGCACGGCATCACCCTCTTCGGCGTCGGCGTCGGCAGCGACTACGGGGACGCCCTCATGGAACGCCTCGCCGACAAGGGCGACGGCCACACGGTGTACGTGTCCGACGAGGAGGAGGGCCGCGAGGTCTTCTGTGAACAACTGCCCCGCAACATCGAACTGATGGCCAGGGACGCGAAGGCCCAGGTCGCCTTCGACCCCGAGGCGGTCGCCGAGTTCCGCCTCGTCGGCTACGAGAACCGCCGGGTCGCCGACGAGGACTTCCGCGACGACGACGTCGACGGCGGCGAGGTCGGCCCCGGCCACACCGTCACCGCCCTGTACGCGGTGCGCACCCGGTCCGGCGCCTCCGACGGCCACCTCGCCACGGCCACCGTCCGCTGGCTCGACCCCACCTCCCGCGCCCCGCACGAGGAGAGCGGCACCCTGGAGGCCGACGACCTCGGCGACTCCGTCTGGACCGGCGGCCGGGGCCTCGCCGTCACCGCGACCGCCGCCTACTTCGCCGACGCCCTGCGCCCGGACGGCCGACGCCACCGCGCCCTGCCCGGCGCCCCCGGCCTCGGCGAACTCGCCGGCCACGCGGCCGGCCTGGCGGACCGCACCGAGGACAGGGACATCCACGACCTGGCCGAAGCGATCCGCACCGCCGACCGCCTGTCCTGAACCGACCGCCTGTCCTGAACCGACCGTCCGCGCTGAACCGACCGTCCGCGCTGAGGGGCCCGCCCCGTTGACTCGTCATTACGCACGGGTAAGTTTACTTTGGAGTAAGTGAATGGGGCGGCGCCAGTACGACCGCATCGGCCGCGACCGGGAGCCGTCATGGGTGTACGCAAGGATCTGAAACGCGCGAAACGACGTACCGACCTGGCCGCCCGCACCAGAACCGGGACCACCAGGGACGAGCACGGCGTCGTGCGCGAGGTCCGTACGGAGCCCCTCGCATCGCGGCCGACCGCCGGCAGCACCGCCGACATCCCGTTCACCAACGCGGCCGAGGCCCCGGACGACGTCGTCCTGCGCCGCGAGCGGCACGGCACCTGGCACCCGGTCACGGCGGCGGCCTTCGCCCAGGAGGTCACCGCCGTCGCCAGGGGCCTGGTCCCGGCGACCGGGTCGCGGTGATGTCCCGCACCCGCTACGAATGGGCGCTGCTGGACTTCGCGATCTGGTCCGCCGGCGGCCAGAGCGTCCCGGTCTACCCCACCTCCTCCGCGGACCAGGTCGAATGGATCGTCCGCGACTCCGGCACCCGCTTCGTCGTCACGGAGACCCCGCAGAACACCGCCACCGTCACCGCGGCCACCGCGGCCCTCCCCGAACCGCCGCGCACCTGGGAGCTCGACGCGGGCGCCCTCGCCGACCTCATCGCCCTCGGCCCGAACGTCCCCGACGGGGAGATCACCGCACGCCGCACCGCCCTCACCCCCGACACCACCGCGACGATCTGCTACACCTCCGGCACCACCGGGCGCCCCAAGGGCTGTGTCCTCACCCACGCCAACCTGCTTGCCGAGGCCGGAAACACCGTCGAACTCCTCCACCCCGTCTTCAAGGAGGTCACCGACCGGACCGCCTCGACGCTGCTCTTCCTCCCGCTCGCCCACATCCTCGGCCGCACCCTGCAGATCGCCTGCCTGATCGGCCGCATCGAGGTCGGCCACCGGCCGAGCATCAGACCCGCCGAACTGCGCCCCGCCCTCAAGCGGTTCCGTCCGACCTTCCTCGTCGGCGTCCCCTAACTCTTCGAGAAGATCCACGACACCGGCCGCGCCACCGCCGAGAAGCTCGGGCGCGGCGCTTCCTTCGAACGCGCCCACCGCGTCGCCGTCCGCTTCGGCGCCGCCCACCTCGACCGGTTCCTGGGCCGCGGCAAGGGACCGGGCCCGCGTCTGTACGCCGCCTGGGCGCTGTACGACCTGCTGGTCTACCGGCGGGTCCGCAAGGAACTCGGCGGCCGGGTGCGCTACGCCATCAGCGGCGGCTCCCCGCTCGAGCGCGACCTCAACCTCTTCTTCTACGCGGCCGGAATCCTCGTCTACGAGGGCTACGGCCTGACCGAGACGACCGCCGCCGCCACCCTCGTCCCGCCGCTCGACCCCCGCCCCGGCACGGTCGGCCTGCCGATCCCCGGCACCACCGTCCGTATCGCCGACGACGGCGAGGTCCTCGTCAAGGGCGGCATCGCCTTCGGGGCCTACCGCAACGACCCGGCCGCCACCGACGAGGTGCTCACCGACGGCTGGTTCGCCACCGGCGACCTCGGCTCCCTCGACGACCTCGGCTCCCTCGACGACGACGGCTGTCTCACCATCACCGGACGCAAGAAGGACATCCTCGTCACCTCCGGCGGCAAGAACGTCTCCCCGGCCGTCCTGGAGGACCGTCTGCGCAGCCGCCCGCCCGTCGGCCAGTGCCTGGTCGTCGGCGACAACCGCCCCTACGTCGCCGCGCTCGTCACCCTCGACCCGGAGACGGTCGGGCACTGGCTCGCGGTGCGCAAGCTGCCCGCCGACACGCCCCTGTCCGAGGTGACCGACGACCCCCGGATGCGCGCCGACGTCCAGAAGGCCGTCGACTACGCCAACGAGGCCGTCTCCCGCGCCGAGTCGATCCGCGCCTTCACCCTCGTCGACGGCGAGTTCACCGAGGAGAACGGACTGCTGACCCCGTCCCTGAAGGTCAAACGCCGGGCGGCACAGGCGGCGTACGCACGGGAGATCGAGAAGCTGTACTCCTGACGGGGCGGACGGCCCGCGAAGGGGCCAACCGGGTGAACCTGCGCAACCGTTTCCCGTATGCCGGGTTACTGAAGCAGTAGGGCACGCGACGCCACGAGAAAGGAACGCGCTGTGCTGCTCCGTCCGCGGTACACGGGTTTGTCCCGCAGGCCTTCCCGCCTGTGAGTCGAGGGCGAACACGGGAGCCGCTGCCGGCGTCGAGTCTGCCGCCGTCGGACCTCCGGGTGTTCTTCTCGACGCGTAGCACGCTGTGGCGTCCGACGCACCGGCCTCTCGGCTCCGCCATGGCCGACTTCGGACGTCGATCTCCGTGCCCGGGCCGGCTTTCCACCTCTTCAAGCAGGAAGACCACGACATTGCGACAGACCCTGAGCAGGGGAGCGTTCGCGGCGGCCGCCGCCACGGGCCTCCTCTCCCTGTACGGCGCCCCCGCCCTCGCCGACACGTACGCGGAGGGGGCAGCCACGAACTCCCCCGGCGTGCTGTCCGGCAACAACGTCCAGGCACCCATCGAGGTGCCGGTGAACGCGTGCGGCAACACCATCGGTGCGGTCTCCGCACTCAACGAGGCGTCCGGCAACACGTGCGTCAACGGTTCGCACCACGGCGACAGGTCCGATCAGCGCGCGGCCACCCCTTCGTACGGCGACTCCGGCGGCGGTGGCGCGCACGCGGAGGGAGTCGCCAAGAACTCCCCCGGCGTGCTGTCCGGGAACAACGTCCAGGCACCGGTCCACGCGCCGGTGAACGTGTGCGGCAACACCGTCGACGTGGTCGGGGCGCTCAACGAGGCGTCCGGCAACACATGCGTCAACGGCTCGCACCACGACGACAGGTCCGAGAACCGCGCGTCCAGCACCTCGCAGGGCCGCTCCGACGGCGGTGGCGCGTACGCGGAGGGAGTCGCCGAGGGTTCTCCCGGCGTGCTGTCCGGGAACCTCGTCCAGGTCCCGGTCCACGCGCCGGTGAACGTGTGCGGCAACTCCATCGGTGTGCTCGGGCTGCTCAATTCCGCCTACGACAACGACTGCGGCAACGGATACACGCCGGACGAGCCGCAGAAGCCCGGTTACGAGCCCGAGGACGAGACCCCGTCGTCCCCGCCCGTCCGTACGTACACCCCGCCTTCCACGCCCGTGACGTACACGCCGCCCCCGGCCACCGGCGAAGAGCCGCCCCACCTGGCCGAGACCGGCAGCGACAACGCGCTGCTGGCCTCGGGCGCCGGCGCGGCCCTCCTCGTGGGCGGGGCGCTGCTGTACCGCCGCGGGCGGGCAGCCGCCCGCCGATAGCGGTTCCCGGGTGCCGGACCCCGTCCGGCCGGTGCCCGCGACCCTGCCGGCCGCGCACGCCCCCGGACCGGTCCGGGCCACCCTTCGAGGGGCCCGGACCGGTCCGGGGGCACCGTGCTGTACGGGACGGGAATGGGACGGGAATGGGACGGGCCGCTGACGGCCGGTTCGCCGTCAGCGGCCCGTAAGGGTCCCGCGGGACGGCGTGTCAGCCGCTCACCGACGCCGGGGACTCGGTTCGGCTGCCGCCCGAGGGGACGGGGACCGTCGCCCCGCGCAGCGGAGTCCCGCCGAGCCGTCGGCGCACCCCCCGGACGAGGGTGGGCGCCGTGAACGTCGCGCCGTGGACGAAGCGCATGGCCGGACCGAAACCGGAGGAGGTCACCAGGCCCGCGAGGAACAGGCCGGGGTGGGACGACTCGAAGCCGCGCCCGGCCGCCGGGGAGCCGTCGGGCAGGACCGCCAGCGCCCCGCGCAGTTCGGCACAGAGCAGGCCGAGCCGGTCGCGCTGCGCCCGGAACCCCGTGGCCGCGATGACGTGCTCGGTCTCCAGAGCGCCCGTGGTGCCCTCGCGGTTCATCGTGTCCAGCCGCACCCCGCCCGGCACCGCACAGGCCGCGGTGACCTCGTGGCCCGGCATCAGATCCACCGTGCGCTCCACCCGGTCCCGCACCCACCAGGCCCCCGCCGGACCCAGCGCCGTCCCCGTGATACGGGTCCGGGTCTGCTGCGGCAGCCGCCGGAAGAGGCCGGGACGCTCCGAGTAGAACCAGTTCCGCCAGCCGGGGCCCAGACCGCTGTGCGGGGAGCGGACCGACTGCCACCAGGGGCGCTCCCAGGGCGGCGGCACGTCGTTCCACACCAGCCGCTCGGACCGCGCCAGCACCCGTACGCGCGTGCCCTGTTCGGCGAGCAGCGCCGCGGTCTCCAGGGCCGCCTGGCCGCCGCCGATCACCGTGACGTCCTTGCCGAGGAACTGGTCGAGGCTGTTGTGGTGGCTGCTGTGCGTCACCAGGGACGGGTGCAGTCCGCGCAGGGCCGCCGGGACCTCGATGAACGGCATCACTCCGACCGCCAGCGCCACCGTCCGCGTCTGCAGCGCCTGACCGTCCGCGGTCACCACCGTGAAGCCGTGGGGACCCGACGACACCCGGGTCACCATGCGCTCGTCCACGTCCGGCACGGCGTGGCGCGCGAACCACAGGCCGTACGACGCGAACTCCTCCACCGGAATCGGCTCGGCGTGACGTGCCGTCAGCCCCTGTTCCTCGCAGTACGCGGCCAGGGTCCACCGCCCGCCCGGATCCGAAAGGTTGGACGCCCAGGGCTCCGACTTCAGGAACATGCCGCCGGGCATGTGGTCCCGCCAGGACGCCATGGGCCGGCCGAACACGCGCAGACGCAGCCCGGCGGCCGCGGCGTGAGAGGCGATCGACAGGCCGTACGGGCCGGCGCCGACCACCAGGAGGTCATACATCATCAACTGCTCGCTTTCTCATTGTCGGTCAGGGAGGGGGAGGCCGCCCGGTGGACCACGGGGGACGCCGGCGCGACCGGGCCGCCGCCCAGCCGCTCCCGCAGCCGGCCGGACACATGACGGGCCCACAGGGACCACATCGCCCGTCCGGGACCCCGGTCGTCCGGGGCGTACCAGGCCAGTTCGCGTCCGCCCGGCGCCGCACGCAGCACGGCGAGCGGTGCGTAGTTCTCCACCACGAAAGCCCGTCCGGCCACCGGGTCCCCGTCCGGCAGCGGACGGCCCGTCAGGTCCAGGTGCAGGGCGCGTACGACGTCCAGTCCGGCCGTGTCCTCGAAGAGCCGGAACTGGGCGCCGGGGCGCGGGTTGAAGTCGAGCAGGTGGTAACGGCCCGTCGCGTGGCAGCGGCGGAAGTCGAGGTCGAAGACGCCGCGGTAGTCCAGTTCACCGGTGAGCCGCTCGGCCAGGGCCCGCACCCGCGGGTTGGGCGCCCAGTTGCCCACCGCGGTCAGTCCCGCGCCCCGCGGCCAGGCCAGCCGCTTGACGCCCGGTCCGCCGGCGCGCACGGCACCCGAGTGGTCGGCGTAGCCGTGGAAGAACCAGTCCCGGTCCGGGCCCGGCGGCAGATACGCCTGCAGCAGGAGCGGGCTGCCCGCCTCCTCGCTGCGCAGGTGCAGCTCCCGGGCCTGCCGCGCGGAGCGCACCAGCAGGGTGCTGCGCAGCCCGCTGCCGGCCGGCAGCAGCCAGGGCCGGCTCCACTTCGCCACCACCGGGAGCCCGAGCCGCGTCGCGTCGGCGGCGGCCCGCTCCGGGCTGTCGGGGACGAGCGTCTCCGGGTGCGGAAGGTCCGCCGACGCGCACACGGCAGCCAGTTCCGCCTTGTCGGCGACGCGTTCGGGCAGCGTGCCCGGCATCGCCGGCAGCAGGTAGGAGGGGGCGAGAGCGTCCCGCAGGCGTCCCGCGGCGATCGCGCTCGCGTCGTCCATCGGAACCAGGACGGCAGGACGCGCGATCCGGTCGGCGACACGGCGCAGCACGGCGAGGATGTCGTCCGCGGACGCTCCGGTCGGCGGCGGCGTATGCAGCCGGTGCACATAGCGGGAGCTGCGCACGGGGCTTCGGGACTCGTCGGCGACGACATGCACCTCCACTCCCGCCCTGCCCAGCGAACGCACGGCCCCCAGCGTTCCGTGATGGAAGGGATTCCGGTCGACCCGCAGAATCACGGCGGGGACACGGGTGTCGAGCAGTGGCACGAATTGTCTCTTTCTTTTTGAATTCACTCACCCGCACAGGCGAGCTCGGCACTCGAAAGTCGCAGTGCCAGTGGCACCATGGGAATTCCTGTGACTGACTTTCGGATGACTGTTCGTCAATAACGATTCCGGAGACGGAAGGTCGGAAGCTCGGAAGGTCAGAACCTCAAAAGGCCGGGAACGAGAGCGAAGACAGGAGCAGGAATGGCCCCACAGCACGAACGTGTCCGGGCCCGCGGACTGGTCGTGGGCGCGGTGGCGATGGCCGTGTCGGCAGCCCTGGTGTCCGGTCCGGCGGCGGCGGCGGGCACCGGCGCCCCTCGCGTTCCGGCGCCGGATCCGACGGCGTCCGCGGTCACTTTCCCGGCCCTCGCACAACGGCCCGTCCCCGTGCCGCCGGTCCTGGCGCCGTCGGTCACCGTCCTGTCGGTCGCCGCCCCGTCGGTCCCGGTGCCGGCCGTCAGGCCGCCGGCCGTTCCGGTGCCGGGTACGCAGGGCCCGCCCTTCGGTGTCTTCCTCGGCTCCGACGAGCGGGGCGTGGCCCACATGGAGCAGTTCAGCCGCTGGCTGGGCGGCGCCGAACTCCGTGTCGGCCACACCTATCTGCCCGGCAACGACTGGAGCGACATCGAGGGCGACATCCGCTTCCTCGAGTCGTGGGCGCGCTGGCGCAACGAGAAGGACGACCGGATGTTCGTCCTCAACGTGCCCCTGCAGGAGCGCAACGAGGAGGGTGTCCCGGACCACGAGGTCCGGGAACTGCTGCGGCGGGGCGCGGCCGGGGAGTTCGACCACCACTTCCGCGCGCTGGCCGAACGGCTGGTCCGGCTGAAGGTGCCGGACACGATCCTCGTGCTCGGCTGGGAGATGAACGGCGTCACCTACACCCATCGGTGCGGACCGGACCCGGAGTCCTGGAAGACGTACTGGAACAGGATCGTCACCACCATGCGCGCGGTGCCGGGCCAGAAGTTCCGGTTCGACTTCACGCCGAGCCGCGGCCGGGACGCCGTTCCCTGGACGCAGTGCTACCCGGGGGACGACACGGTCGACATCATCGGCATGGACTCCTACGACCAGCCGGCCGGAATGCCTTTCGACGAACAGGTCCGGGAGCCCTACGGACTCCAGGCGCACGTGGATTTCGCGAAAGCCCACGGCAAACCCGTCTCCTATCCCGAATGGGGGCTTTTCCGCAACGGCGACAATCCCGAGTACATGCGGCGCATGCTCGCCTGGATGGACAAGCACAAGCCGCTGTACAACACGCTGACCGACTACTGCCCGCACGGTGTGTGGCGGTGCGACCAGAACCAGGCCTCCTCCCGCCACTACCGGTCCGTCCTCTCCGGCCGCGAGGTCGTGGTGCCCCCGGCCCCCCCGGTGCTCACGCCCGTGCCACCCGTCCCCACCGCGCCGTCGCCCCCGAAGAAGTGCTCGCCGCTGGATCTGGGCAGCAGGGTGGAGTTCTGGCTCGGCGGGAAGTTCTGCCTCCGCTCCGACTGGTGAGCGCGCGCCCGTCGCGGCCGTCACCGGCCCGGCGGGATTCGCCGCCGTCACCGCTGTCCGCGCACAGCGGCGGCGGGGGCGGGCACCGAGGCGGTGGGGACGGGGGCGTCGTCCCCGTCCCCACCGGTCCGTCGCGGCCGGGCCAGCAGCGCCAGACCGCCCAGCAGCCCGCCCGCACTCGCCCCCACCAGAGCGGTCAACGCCGGGGAGGCGGACGTCGGGCTGCTCGGCTTCACCGCGCGCGAGAACTGCACGAGCCGGACCTGGGTGCTGTTTCCGGCCTTCTCCGCGTGCTGCGTCAGCGCGCGGGAGACCGCGTTGGCCATGTCGACGGCGAGGTCGGGGCGTGAGGAGGTGGCCGAGACGGCGACCATCGGCGCGTCCGGCGAGGTCGCCGTGCGCACGCTGTCCTGCAGGGTCCGCACCGGCACGCCCGCCCACACCTGCGCGTCCCCGAGCAGCGCGAGCTGCGTGGCCACCCGTCCGTACGCCTGCGCGAAACCGCGGGCGGACTCCGGGGTGGAGTTCACGGTCGGTACGGCGACGACGTAGCTGGTGGCCGTGTATGTGGTGGGGGTGAGAAGGCCGTACGCGCCGCCGGACAGGCAGCCGGCGAGGGTGCCGGCCGCGATCACGGACCAGGCCGGCAACCTCCTGGCACGGGCCAGGAACAGACGGAGCCGGGGGGTCGGAGTGTCGGTCATGAGGAGCTTGCTCCCGGAGAAGAGGAGAGGGACGACGAAGAACGGGAAACGGCTGTTGCGTACACGTCCATGAGACGGTCGGCGCTGCGGGTGATGCTGTAGCGGTGCGCGGCCTTGGGGGCGGTGCGTGGCAGCGGGCCCGCCGCCCGGGCCTCGGCGATCGCCCGCGCGTACGCCTCGGGGCCGCCCCGCACCCGCCGGGCGCCGGCCGAGGCCTGTGGCGGCAGGTCCTCGATCGCCGGACAGGAGGCGTAGACCACGGGCAGGCCCGACGCCAGCGCCTCCACGACCGCCAGGCCGAAGGCCTCCTCCAGGGACGGGGACGCCAGCACGTCCATCGCCGAGGTGAGCGACGGCAGGTCGGGGCCCGGGGAGCCGTCCGCGACATAGGGACACTCGCCGGTGAACAGGACCCGGTCGGCCACCTTGGCCTCCCGGGCCGTACGGCGCAGGGCGTGCTCCTCGGGGCCGCCGCCCACCAGCAGCAGCCAGTGGTCGTCCGGGAGCCGGGCGAGCGCCCGGACCAGGACGTCGAACCGCTTCCCGGGGGTGAGCCGGCCGACGCCGCCCACGACGAAAGCGCCCTGGGGCAGGCCGAGACGGCGGCGGGTACGCGCGCGCCGCTCCGCCTCGAAACGGAAGCGTTCCAGGTCGATGCCGTTCGGGACGACCTCGATACGGGGAGCGGGCACGCCCCAGCGCTCCAGCCGGTCGGCCACCGCCGGGGACACGGCGACCGTCGCCGAACCGAGCCGCTCGCTGGAGACGTACAGCGCGCGCACCCCCGCCGTCAGCCTGCGGCCCTCCATCTGCGAGTCGCCCAGGGAGTGTTCGGTGGCGACGACCGCGCGGACCCCGGCGACGCGCGCGGCGAGCCGGCCGTAGACGCAGGCCCGGTACAGGTGCGTGTGCACCAGGTCGTAGCCGCCCGAGCGGATCAGCCGGACCAGCCGCGGGAGCGCGGTCACGTCACGGTTGCCGCCCATGCCCAGATGCGTGACGCGGACACCGTCGGCGGTGAGGCCCTCGGCGACCGCACCGGGGTTGGTGAGCGTCACGACGTCGCAGTCGACGGGCAGATGACGCAGCAGCAGCCGCAACTGCTGCTCGGCCCCGCCCACACCGAGGCCGGTGATGATGTGCAGAGCCCTCATCTCACCGGCCCCCCACCGGGCGCCGGCGCAGCCGGTGCAGCCGGTACTTGAGACCCAGGCGCCACGCCGTGTCGTTCTGACCGATGTGCACGCGCGGCAGGGCGTGCGGGCCGGTCAGCGGGCCGGGGTCGATGGCACAGGCGTAGGCGTAGCCCGCCTCCCGCACGGCCCGTACGGCGCGGACGTCGACCGTGCCGTACGGATAGCAGAAGCCGTCGACCCGGGTGCCGGTCAACTCCGCGAGCCGATCGCGGCTCTCGGCCACCTCGGCCTCGAGGACGAGGTCGTCCGCCCGGGTGAGATCGACGTGGGTCAGCCCGTGCGAGCCGATCTCCACGCCCTCGGCCGCCGCGTGCCGGATGCCGGCCGCGGTCAGCAGCGGCTTGCGCGGGCCGAGCGGGTCCCAGGCGTTGTCGCCGCCGAGCCGCCCGGGCAGGACGAAGAGCGTGGCGCCGCAGTCCCAGCGGCGCAACAGCGGCAGGGCCTCGGTGACGAAGTCGGCGTACCCGTCGTCGAACGTCAGCCCGACCAGGCGCCGCCCCTCCCCCCGGGCGCGGGCGGCGAGCAGGTCGGCCACGGACACGCCCCGCAGCCCCCGCCGGCGCAGCCAGGCCAGCTGCCCCTCGAGCCGCTCGGGTGTGACCGTGATGCGGTACGGATCGTCCGAGCAGTCGCCCACCGAGTGGTACATCGCCACCCACGGGACAGGGCCCGGGGGCGCGGCGGGGAGTCTGCCGGTGTCGAAGGAACCGGCGGAGTCGACGGAATCGACGGAGCCGGCGGAATCAATGGGAGCGGCCATGGGTGAGCCTTCGTGTGACGGTGCGCACGGAGCGCACTGCGGATGCGGAGCCCTGGACACCCAGGGCCAGACAGAGCGCGGCGAAGACGCCGGTCACGCTCAGGGCGCCGGCCGCGAGACCCGCCACCGGGGACGCGAACCGGCTCGCGGCGAACGACCCGACGGCGGTGGCGACGACCGCGGCGAGCACCGGCCTGCTCAACTCGGCCAGGACCGGCCGAACCCGGAGGGAGACCCCGTAGGGGCTGCCGCGCCGGGACGCTCGCAGACCGGTCAGCAGCAGGACGGCCGTGACGGTGATGCCGAACGCGTTGGCGGCGGCGATCCCCGCCACCCCCCAGGGACGCACGGCGACGGCGCCGAGCACCGACGTGGCGGTGATGCCGGCGCCCATCACCGCGAGGGGATACCAGCTGGGCCGGCCCGCCGAGAAGTACGAGCGGACCAGCGTCCCCACCAGGGTCTGCCCCAGCAGCCCGAGGGCGTACACGCGCATGACGGCCGAGGTCGCCCCGGTGTCGCCCGCGGTGAACGCGCCGCGCTGGAAGAGAAGTTCGATCATCTGCGGGGCGCAGGCGATCACCGCGCCCATGCCGGTCAGCACCACACAGGAGGACAGCACCAGATCCCGCTCCACGCGGTCGCGCGCGCGTTCGGTGTCCCCGTCCGCCAGCGCCCGCGCCACCACGGGGAAGGTGACGGTGCACACCATCAGCGACAGTGTCATCGGGATCTGGGCGACCTTCTGCGCGTAGTTCAGGTGCGAGATGGCCCCGGAGGGCAGGGAGGAGGCGAGGAAGCGTTCGACGAGGACCTGCGACTGGCGGCACAGCGCGAAGAGGAGCACAGCGGCGATCAGGGCGAGCCGTACCGGCCGCTCCTGCGCGTCGCCCGCCGTCCTTTCGACAGCCGGCGTGCGGGACGCCAGCTGCCGCCACAGCGACGGCAGTTGCACCAGCACCATCAGACAGCCGCCCACCGCGACCCCGACCGCCGCGGCACGCACGCCCCATGTGCGGCCGAGCAGGAACATCGCGGCGATGATGCCGGTGTTGTACGCGACGTAGATCGCCCCGGGCGCGGCGAAGCGGCGGTGGGCCCGCAGGGCGGCGCTGCAGTAACCGGCGATCCCGAAGGCCAGCAGGCTGATCGCCGTGAGCCGGGTGCAGTCGACGGCCAGCCCGGGGTCGGGCAGGCCCGGTGCCAGGACCTGGACCAGGAAAGGGGCCGCGGCGGCGACCAGGGCGGCCGTCGCGGCGAAGGCGAGGCACAACCGGGGCAGCGTGGCGGCGACCAGGGCACGGACCGGGTCGCCCGGTTCGCCCCGGGCACGCCGGGCCAGCGCCATGCTGAACGCCGGGATCAGCGCGATCGCCAGCCCGTCCTCGATCAGCAGCGTGGCGGCGATCTCCGGCACGGTCCACGCGACCAGGAAGGCGTCCGTGTCGCTGCCGGCACCGAACAGCCGCGCCAGCGACTGGTCGCGTACCAGGCCGAGCAGGGAGCCGGCGATGGACAGCGCCGCCGTGACGAGCGCGGCACGGGCGAGGAACTTCCGGGAAGTCGAGGCCGGGGCCGGGGCCGGGCCGGGCCCGGCCCCGGCGGGCGTGACGGCA
Organism: Streptomyces sp. NPDC005774; assembly: GCF_042871645.1. Lineage (NCBI taxonomy): Bacteria > Bacillati > Actinomycetota > Actinomycetes > Kitasatosporales > Streptomycetaceae > Streptomyces > Streptomyces sp. NPDC005774. Next base: position 50,961 of record NZ_JBIAIV010000004.1, read on the forward strand.
CGCGCCGCGGGCACGGACGCCGCCCCGTCGGTGTCCCCGTCGGTGTCGGGGGCGGGGGTCTGCGAGGGCACCACCGTCATCGCGCGGCGACCCCCTCGACACGTTCCGCTGCCGTGCCCCGCGACACGACGTCCCGACGCTCGCCGCCGGCCAGTGCCCACCACGTCGCGAGCCCCAGGCTCAGGGCGATCAGCATCGTCGAGGGGCCGCCGATGTCGCCGTACACGAAGTCGGTCAGCAGCCAGAGCAGCAGCCCGCAGGCGACGAGCCCACAGTCGAGTCCCGGCCCACGGCCGGGTTCCGGCCCATGGTCGGGTTCCGGCCCATGGTCGAGTCCCGGCCCGTCGCCGCGTGCGCGTCCGCGGCCGCGCACGCGCAGCAGCCTCCGGCCCCCGCCCACCAGCAGCGCCAGCCAGCCGCCGGCGAGGGCGAGCAGCCCGATCAGGCCCTGCTCGCTCAGCACCAGCAGGTACATGTTGTGCGGCGAGAGCAGCTGCTGCTTCCGGTACTCCGTCCCCGCGCCCTCGATGTCACTGCCCGAGGACAGCGCCAGGGTGGCGTGCCCGTCGCGGTACTCGGGGAAGCCCTTCAGGCCCACACCCGTCAGCGGCTGCTCGCGCCACATGCCGCCCGCGGACGCCCACAGGGCGTACCGGTCCACGACCGACTGATCGGGGGCGTCGCCGACCTGCGCGATGCTGTCGATCCGCTCCTGCAACTGGGCCGTGCCGATGCCGAACCCGCCGATCAGAACCACGCCCGCGGCTGCCACGGCCAGGGCCACCTTCAGCGTGCGCCGCAGCCCGGTCAGCACCAACTGCACGGCGCACGTCAGGGCGGTCGCGATCCAGGCACCCCGGCTGAAGGAGAGGGCGAGCGGCAGCAGCAGGGCCACGGCGCAGCCGGTGGCCGTCATCCGCTGCCACCCGACTGTCCGGCCCAGCGCGATCCCGACCGCGCACACCAGGCCGAGGGAGACCGCCGTCGCCATGCCCATCACGTCATGGGCGCCGAAGGTGCCGACCGCCCGGACGCCCTCGCCCTGGTAGGAGGCGCCGGTCCCGGTGACGTACTGATGCACGCCGACGGCTCCCTGCCACAGCGCGAGTCCCACGAACGACCAGGCCAGCACCCGGAAGTCGGTGCGGTCGCGGACCAGGATCAGTACGGCCGCCGGGACAAGCACGAAGATCTGCAGATAGCGGCCCAGGCCGGTGAACCCGGCCTCCGGCGAGGACGCCCCCATCGCGGCGAGCGCGAGCCCCACGACCGGCAGGCCCAGCACCACGGCCGCGGCGGGCGACAGCGGCCGCCGCCGCTCACGCAGCAGGCGGATCACGCAGTACACCACCACCAGCCCGGAGACCACATCCGCGGGCCCCGCTCCGCCGTGCGTCACCGGCAGGGCCAGCAGGGCGGGCAGCGCCACCAGGGGCAGCACCGGCACCAGCCCGGCGGCCCGGCGGGGGAGCGGGAACGGGAGCGGTGCGGGGGCGAGACTCACGTCGGTCAGCTCCCCGTCGGACGGACCAGCGTGACCGCGGTGCGCAGCAGGATGCAGATGTCCTGCCACAGCGACCAGTCGTCGATGTAGGCGTTGTCGAACCGGCAGCGGTCCTCGATCGAGGTGTCGCCGCGCAGGCCGTGGACCTGGGCGAGGCCGGTGACGCCGGCCCGCATCCGGTGGCGGGCCGCGTAACCCGGGTAGGTCCGGCTGAACTGGGAGACGAAGTAAGGGCGTTCGGGGCGCGGCCCGACCAGGCTCATGTCGCCGCGGAGCACGTTCCACAACTGGAGCAGCTCGTCGAGCGAGGTGCGCCGCAGCATGCGGCAGAACCGGCGCATCTCGTTCTCGTTGGCCACGCTCCACCGGGTCGCCGACTCGTGCTCGTCGACCGGCCGGTGCGTACGGAACTTCAGCAGCGTGAACGGCTCTCCGCCCCTGCCGATGCGCTCCTGCCGGAACACCACGCCCGGCCCGTCACTGATCCGCAGCGTCAGCGCGCACACCAGCAGCAGCGGACCGGCCAGCAGCAGCAGCGTCCCCGACACGAGGATGTCGAGCATGCGCTTGCCCGCACTGCCGCGGCGCGCCGGCGACAGGTCCAGGAGACGGCACGGGAAACCGGCCAGCCGTTCCTTCGCCGGGTACGGCGGGGAGTCGGCGTCGACCTCCCGGACCACGCAGCCGGCCTCGGCCAGCGCGCGCAGCAGCGGGCCCTGTCCGGCGTGTACGGAGGGGTGAACGGCCAGCACGGACCGCACCCCGTTCTGGATGACCGCCCGCTCGACCTCCTCACCGGTGCGCAGCACCGGCAGGCCCTCGATGCCGTCCGGCTGCTCGGCGACGACCCCCACCGGCCGCACACCGCACCGCGGGTGGCGCAGCAGGGCGGCGGCCACGCGTTGCGCGGTCGCCGCCGGGCCGACGACGAGCGCCGCGTGCGGATGGCGCCGCAGCGCGGCGCGCCGCCGCCCGTGCACGGCCGCGCGCAGCGCACAGCCGGCCGCCGACTGCAGGACGAGGCCCGTCAGCACGGTGCCGGCGGACAACGCGTGCTCCGGCCGGTACGCCGCCCAGAGTGCCGCGGACGCCAGCCAGGCCACCGCGACCCGGCCGCACACGGCGGGCAGTTCCTCCAGCAGTCCCTGCCCCTGCCCCTGCCCCGGCGGCCGGTCGCCGCGGGGGCGCAGCAGCAGCGACGCGGCGATCAGCAGGGCGACGAGCGGGAAGTGCCGCTGGGCGCCGGACAGCGTCAGCACGCCCAGCAGGGCCGCGGCGGCATCCGCGAGAAGCAGCGGTACGGGCGAAGGCGGCCGCGCCGAAGGACGCGGGCCGGACAGCCGCGGACCGTCGGCGGTGTCGCGCGGCGGCATGACGGAGAGGGACGAGGAGCCGTGGTTCCCCGGCGGTACGCCGGGGGAGGTCATGGTGCGTTCGGCGTTCACGAGCGGATGATCTCCCTGTGCTTGGTGAGCTCGACGCGCTGCGCGGTCCGGTTCGCCGCTTCGGCACAGCAGCCCGCGTCGAGCGGCTGCCCCTGCTCGGCGCCGCGGGTCTCGCCACGCTCGACGGTCCGGAACGGACGTGCCCTCCCCCTGGAGGGCCAGGTGCCGAGCAGGTCGCGGTAGACGTCGGCGACCTGCTCGGCGGTGTGCCGTACGTCGTGGACGGACAGCACGTGCTGACGGCCCAGGTCGCCGAGCGACTCACGCAGCGGCGGGTCGAGCAGCAGCCCGGACAGGGCCCCGGCCAGAGCCTCCGGGCTCTCCGGCGGTACCAGACAACGGGAGGCGAAGGACGACGGCAGGCTCTCGCGAGCGCCGTCGACGTCCGTGACCACCACGGGACGCCCGCAGGCCATCGCCTCCAGCGGGGCGAGGGCCATGCCCTCCCAGCGGGACGGCAGGACGACGAGGTCGGCGGCCTGGTACCAGGGAGAGGCGTCGGTGACGGCTCCCGCGAACAACACGGACTCCGGGGCCCGGGCGCGCAGCCGGTCGTGGTCCGGCCCGTCGCCCACCAGGACGAGGCGTGCGGCGGGCACCCGCCGCACGACGGCGTCCCACGCCCGCAGCAGGACGTCCTGTCCCTTCTGCCGGCAGAGCCGCCCCACACAGACCACGATCGGCGCCGCGGGGTGGAGGGCTGCGAGCGGGGCGAGCCCGGCCCGCGCGGTGCCGGTGCCGGCCGGGCAGAAGCGTTCGGGATCGATGCCGTTGGGGACGACGGTCCACCGTCCGGAAATCCCGGCGTGCACGCCGGTCGCCCGTTCCGCCTCACTCACGCACACCACCCGCGTGGCCCAGCGTGCCCCCCATCGCTCCCACCCGAGCGCGAGCGCCGCGGTGACCCCGCCCACCGCCTCGAACGACCAGGCGTGCGGCTGGAAGACCGTCGGAATCCGCCCGCGCACCGCGAGCCGCCCGGCGAGCCCGGCCTTCGCGCTGTGCGCGTGCACCAGATCGGGGCGCACCTCGTCGATCACCCGTGCGAGGTGCCGTACCTCCCGCACGAGCGACGGGCCGGGCGACCGCGTCGACCGCCAGTCCCGTACCTGCGCGCCGAGCGCCCGCAGGTGGAGGGCGAGCGCGCTGTCGGGGCAGACCGCGGTGACGTCCAGGCCGTCCGCCACCTGTGTACGGACCAGATCCGTCACCACGCGCGCGACCCCGCCTTCCACCGGCTGGGTGAGGTGCAGTACCCGCAGCCGGCGGCCGGAGGGGAACAGGTCCGTGCGTCCGGATTCCTCGTTCGTGACGGCACCCGGGACGGTGGGCGGCGTGCTCATCGCCGGGCGTCGACGGCGGTGAAGAGCACGCCGGCCCAGGCCGCGTCCCGCTGGGACGAGAGAAGGAGGCCCACCCGGTCGCCGGCGTGCAGCAGACCGCGTCCGAGGGTGAACACGTCGGAGTCGTAGCCGAGGGTGTTGGAATGTGCCGGCACCCGCGTCGGGGCCGCCCCGGCGGGCCCGCTGATGGTGGAGTTCAGGACGTCGCCGGCGGGGTTGGCGGAGTCGGAGAGCGTCGCGGTGGAAGCGGGCGTGCCGGTGGTCACGGTGAGCGAGTCGCCCGTGGTGCCGCGGTCGCCGTTGTACGCCACCAGCCCCACCTGGCCCTCCGCGCCCGCGGCGAGGTCCAGGCCGCTGAGCCGGACCTCGGGCCCCGTGCGGGACTTCAGCGGCGCGAAGCCGTCCCAGAGCGAGAGATGTCGCAGCGGCTCCGCCGGGTTCTCGTACGCCACCACCAGGGTCCAGCCGCCCCACGCGCCGGCCGCCGACCGGCCGGCGGCCACGTTGACATCGGCCACGGTGTAGAGACCCGGCCCGCTGTCCCGCACCAGCCCGGTGACGTCCGCCGAGGCCTGGAAGGCGTCCGCGCCGTCCGCCACGTCGTGTCCGACGACGGTGTCCGCGAGGAGCTCCTTGTAGTCCCCGCCGGGTTCGGCGATCAGGACCCGCCCGTTGTCCTGCGCGGGCTTCTGTTCGCCCACGCGCAGGTTGCCGCCCCAGTACAGGCGTGCGTACGTCACCTGCGAGCCGGTGGGCAGGCGGACCTCCGCGCGGGAGGAGTTGTAGGTGTTCGGGTCGCGGTCGACGTCGACGTAGAACATGTCGAAGTCGCCGTTCACCGCTTGCGCGCCCGCCTGCACGTCGGCGCACGAGGACCCCCGGGCCGTGCGGCAGGTGGCGGAGGAGTTGGCCGCGCGCACGATGCCGCCGTGCTGGAGCGCGTGATACCGCTGATCGAACGCGAGACTGCTCGCTTCCGGCGCGGGCGGCGCGGCCGGAGCGGCGGCAGGGGAGCCGCAGGGTGCCCACAGCGCGACAAGAGCGAGGACGCCCACCGTGGCAGGGCGAAGCAAATGGCCCAGGGATTGGCGCATGACCGTCGGAGCCTTTCGGAACGGGTGGCGGTGACCGGATGGGTGAAGACGACGTCCTCGGCCGGCAGTGCCGTCGATGTCGGAGCCTCGCCCGAGGACGGCGACGACGAGCAGGACCGCCGGGATGGAGCAGGCAGCACGACGAGTGCGATGCATCCGCTTCTGGGGGTGCGTCGGCGCAACTCTAGCCACCGGCCGGACAAATTTGCCGAAACTCAATCAACACCGACAACTGTGTTGGAATCGTGAAACCGGTCCTCGGTGGGCGGCACCCGGGCGGTACCGCTCCGCCGCCTCGTCGGACGGGTCAGAGCCGTACAGGTGAAAAGGGGACGTCGGAGGCTTGCCGCGCCGCTCGTGCGGATCGGAAACCTCGACGCCCGCGGTCATCGTTCCGCCGGCACCGGTGGCGCCGGCGCCCGTTGGATCTCATATGACGACTCGTCAATCCGTGGTCCCCCGGTTTCCGCACCGGCCGAGGATCGTTGAGCACGACGACACAAAGCCCCCTCCGGCGACCCGCGTTGCCGAAGAAAGGAACACGATGAAGTCCCTGAAGGCTGCCGCCGTCATTGCCGGGTCCCTGATTGCCGCCGGTATGGCCGCGCCCGCGTACGCGCAGGGGATCGACCTGGCGTCCACCGGCCTCGACACCGGCCTGAACACGCGCACCGCGGTCCCCTTCGAACTCATGTCGTCGCAGGACGAGTCGAGCGCCACCGAGTCCCGGACGTCGGTGTTCGGCACCGCGGAGGAGGCGGCGGACGTGGTGAACCAGGCCAAGCCGATGCACGGCGATCTGGGGCTGCACGCCTGAGACGCGCCGTACGAAGTCGGCCCCCGGTCCTGACCGGGGGCCGACTTCGTGTGTTCCCCCCTCGCCGCGCGGCGGTGACCATGCGGCAGGTCCGGCGGTTGGAACAGCGACAGCCGTTCGGACAAGGAGTGGAACATGATTGTCCCCATTGGCTCGGCACCCAGGGGTGCCGAGGACGCGGCGCAGCGCCCGGCGCCGCCCGGACCGGCGGGCAGAACACGACGGGACGTGGCGCGCGGTCTGCGGGCCGGCGCCCTCGGCGGCGTCCTGGCTCCGGTGCTCGCCGCCTTCCGGTCTCCGCGCCCCGAACCCGCGGAAACGGACTCCCCGGGCGACACCGCCTCCGCCTCCGCCTCCGCCTCTGCCTCCGCCTCTGCCTCTGCCTCCGCCTCTGCCTCTGCCTCTGCCTCTGCCTCCGCCTCCGCCTCCGCCTCCGCCTCCGCCTCTGCCTCTGCCTCTGCCTCTGCCTCTGCCTCCGCCTCCGCCTCTGCCTCCGCCTTCGCCTTCGAGCGGGTCCATCGCGGCCGTCGCATCCGGGGGACGTGGGCCCCGGGGCGCACCGCGGCCGAGGACGGGCGGTGGCACGTCACGGTGGACGGCCGCCCCCTGCATCTGATGCGCCGCGCCGACGGCGGCTGGCTGAGCACGGTCGACCACTACTGCTCCTACCGGACGCCGCTCGAGGCCGCCCGTGCGGCCGTCGACGCGCTCGGCCCCGGCGAGCGGCTGCGTGATGCGGCGTCGGAGCCGGGAGGTGCGGGACACGCGCACGGGGAGGGCCGGCATGGCGTACGTGCGTAAGGACGCCGGCACACTCACGGCGGCCGAGAGGCGACGGTTTGTCAAGGCGCTGCTGGAGGTCAAACGTCGGGGCGAGTACGACGAGTTCGTGCGGATGCACCTCGCGTACTACTCCTCCGACGGCGGGCGCGGACTGCGCACCGCGCACATGGCGCCCTCCTTCCTGCCCTGGCACCGCCGGTTCCTGCTCGACCTGGAGGACGCCCTGCGCCGGGTGGACCCGGCGGTGACCCTTCCGTACTGGGACTGGACCCGTGACCGCACGGCCACCTCCGCACCGTGGACGGCGGACCTCCTCGGCGGCGACGGGCGCCGGTCCGACCAGCGGGTGATGACGGGGCCGTTCGCGTACGGGCAGGGCGACTGGACCATCGAAGTGGGCGTGACCGACGGGGGGTTCCTCACCAGGGACCTCGGCCGCCGCCGCGACCCGATCGAGCTGCCCACCACGAGCGACCTGGAGCGGGCGCTGAAGGACCCCGTCTACGACGCGGGTCCCTGGGACTCGACGGTCACGCGGGGTTTCCGCAACAAGCTGGAGGGCTGGAGCACCGGCCGGGGCAGCGCGTCCTGGCGCAACCACAACCGGGTGCACCGCTGGGTCGGCGGAGCCATGCTCGGTGCCGCCTCCGTCAACGACCCCGCCTTCTGGCTGCACCACGCCTTCGTCGATCTGCAGTGGTACCGCTGGCAGCGCCGGCACGGCGGGGCCCGCTACCTCCCCGCGAAACCGCCGGGCCCAGACGACGAGCAGCACCGCCGGATCGTGGCACGGCACGAGAAGCTGCCGCCGTGGGACGTGACACCGGACGAGCTGGAGGACGTCGGCCGGATCTACCGGTACGCGTGAGGCGGCGCCAGGTCCGGCTCCATGAGGAGAACCCCGGCGCTCGGGGCGCCGGGCGGACACGCGTTCTTGGGCCACCCGATGTGCGTGTGGCAGGCCCGTGACGTGCATCTTCGCAAGAAACTTACGTGCATGGGTGTTTTGGCTGTCCAAAGTCGCAAACGTCACTTACGTTATGCACTGTCAGTGACCAGCCCGGCACGGGTTGTGTCCACTCGGGAAATCGGAGAAGTAATGCGCAAGTACCAGAAGGCCGCCGTCGTCATGGCCATGCTCGGCAGTGTCGGCTTCCTCGGCGCCGGCGTCAGCCACGCCGGTGACGAGCCGTCGTTCGAGCTCAACAACAAGCAGGCCACGACCTGCATCCAGGACAACTCCGTCCAGGGTCTCGTCAACATCGACGACGTCAACGCTGGTGTCGGCGCCCTGCTGGGCCTCGGTAACGCGGAGAACAAGGAGACCAACGCGGTCTCCTGCACCTCCAGCGTCGCCCTCGGCGGCAAGTGATCACTGCCAGGTGAGCCAGGTGGGTCCCGGGGCTCGAACCCAGGTGTTCGAGCTCCGGGCCCGCCCGGCATGCCGGCCGGTCCGGGCGTCCGGACCGGCTCCGCCGCTCAGGGCGGCGGCACCCCGTTTCCCTAGGCGCGACGCGGCGTTTCATCTAACAACTGCCGTAAATGTCGCCTACATTAGCGACTGTAAGTGGCCGGTCCGACACGGACCGTGTCAGTACGAGAATGGAGAAGTAATGCGCAAGTACCAGAAGGCCGCCGTCGTCATGGCCATGCTCGGCAGTGTCGGTTTCCTCGGCGCCGGCGTCGGTCACGCCAACGAGGGCCCGGAGGTCGAGGTCAACAACTCGCAGGCCACGACCTGCATCCAGGACAACTCGAAGCAGGGCCTCATCAACATCGACGACATCAACCTCGCGATCGGCATCCTGGGCCTCGGCAACGCGGAGAACACCGAGACCAACACGGTCTCCTGCGCCTCCAGCTTCGGCATCGGCGGCAAGTGATCACTGTCAGGTGATCCGGGCAGGTCTCGGGGCTCGAACCCAGGTGTTCGAGCCCCGGGGCCGCCCGGCATGTCGGCCGGTCCGGGTGTGTCCGGACCGGCTCCGCCGCTCAGTGGCGGCGGGTCGACCGTCAAGGAAAAAGGTAGATGGTGAAGTCGAGGAAGATCGCAACAGCGGCGGCGGCGGGGGTTCTCGGAGGGCTCGCGCTGATCGGCGCCGGTGCCGTTCAGGCCTTCGGTGCCGATGACCCGGACAACTGCGTCAAGGGCGAGGACGGCACCGTTCGCTGCGTGCAGGTGAGCGAGCAGGAGATCACGACCGACCAGTACGGAAAGGTCCACTTCGTCAACGAGTCGAAGCAGACCTGCTCCGGCGGCAATGCCGAGGTCTCCTGCGCCAACAGCGTTGTCCTGCCGGGCAAAAAGTCCTGACGTCTTTGTCGGCCGAGGGCCGTTGTGCACGGCTTCCCTCACGTCGGCATCCCCCGCGTCGGACCACCCGTACAGCGGAGAGTGGCCGGGACCCGGTATCGGGTCCCGGCCACTCGTCGTATGTCCGTCACCGGTTTGCCGTCGCGCAGGCGAGGTCGGCACCCGGTGACTCCACGGGAGTGCAGTACGGCAGGTCGTCGATGGGGCGGTCGGTGCAGAAGCGGCCGATCAGCTCCGACGACTCCTGCCTGCGCTCGACCGTGACCAGATGGTCCGCCTCCTTGACCGTCGTGAACCGCGCCGCCGGAATCGTCGCGGCGAGCTCACGGCCCATCCGCGGGGTGCACAGGGTGTCGTACTCACCCGTGAACACCAGGGCCGGCACGTCGGGGACGGGCAGGGGCTCGTAACAGCCGTGCGTCACCAGCCTCGTGTTGTGCTCGACCGCCTTCGTGAGCTCGTCCGAGGTCTGGTTCATGAACTGGTGATGCAGGAGGCGTGCGACGGCCGTGTGCCTGCGGACCTGACCGGCACCCGGGTTCGACATGAACAGCTCCACCAGACCGCCGGCCGCGGCTTCGATCTCACCCCGTTCCAGCGCCTGCGACAGACGCGGCACCGCGTCGGTGTAGATCTCGGGAAGACGCATCGCGGCGCCGCAGAAGACGATGCGACGGACGGACTCGGGATGCAGCTGCGCGAAGCGGAGGCCGACGACTTCACCGAAGCAGCCGCCGAAGAGATTCACCGGCGGCATCCCGGTCTCCGTCAGCATGTGCTGGACCGCGGCGGCGAGGAAATCGATTCCGTAGTGGGCGGGCAGGAAATCCGCACTGCCGTATCCGGGAAGATCCACCGTGATCACTGTGCACAACGGTGCCAGCCATTTCTCGTGCCTCTGCCAGGAGTACCGGTCCTGGGACGAGCCGCCGAGCAGCAGCAGTGGCGCCGTTCGCGGAGCGCTCTGGTGGACGATCCGGCACCCGTATGCAAAGCCCTCGAACGTCAGGTTCCGTTCCTCCACCTGCTCCGACGGTGGAGAAGCCGACCCGTGGCGCTGGGTGTTCAGTGAACCCTGGGCGGTGGTGAGGACTGTGCGCATGGACGGCTCCGGGACAGGGGAAATGACGTCGAACCAGTCCATGATTACCGGCAATCATGTCCTTTTTCCGTAATCACTCATTTGTGGGCGATCCCGGTAATGAGGCATGTACGGCCCGCAGGACGGCAACCGCCGGCGGATCCACCGCCGAGCCTGAGAGCCGGGGTCCCAGGGACGGTGCCGAGAACGGCGAGAGCCCCGGCGCTCGAGGTGCCGGGGCTCTGGACGTTCTGCTGATGACGCGTACGGGGTCAGTTCCCGTAAGCGCTCTTGTGGTTCTTGTGGTGCTGACCGTCCTCGTTCACACAGGTGTTGCCGAACGTCGGGTTCAGCGCACCGATGACGTTGACGGTGTTCCCGCACACGTTGACCGGCACGTGGACCGGGGCCTGGACCAGGTTGCCCGACAGCACCCCCGGGGAGTGGGCGGCGACGCCCTGGGCACCCGCGTCCGCCAGAGCCGTGCCGGCCCCGCTCAGGGCCACGGCACCCGTGCCGAGTGCGACGCAGGCAGCCTTCGCGATGCGAGACATCACGTTCTCCTTCTTATTCGATGAGCACGGCCGCAGGGGGCGCGGCCGTGCTCCCCGTTCAACGCGGAGACGCGCGACGAGTCACGGTGATCAGCCACCGATTACCCCGGGTGAAGGGTTTTCTTTCGGCCGGCCTTCTGTGCCGGTCTTCCGCCTCTGCCTTCCCCCCTGCCTTCCGCCCCGGCTTCCGACCGCTTTCAGGGCAGGCGACGGACCGGCGCGCCGTCGAGGAAGGCGCGGATGTTCTCGACCGCCTGGCCGTAGTACGTGGCGTAGTTGGCGCGGGAGACGTAGCCGAGGTGCGGGGTGGCGAGCAGACGGGGGGCGGTGCGCATCGGGTGGCCGGCGGGCAGCGGTTCGACGTCGAAGACATCGACGCCGGCGCCGGCGATTCTGCCGTCGTGCAGGGCGGCGAGCAGGGCGTCCTGGTCGACGATCGCCGCGCGGGAGGTGTTGACCAGGTAGGCGGTGGGCTTGAGCAGGGCGAGTTCGGCGGCGCCGAGCAGGCCGCGGCTGCGCTCGCCGAGCGCGAGGTGTACGGAGACGAAGTCGCTCTCGCGCAGCAGGTCCTCCTTGGACGGCGCGAGTTCCACGCCCACCTCGTCGGCACGCTCCTGGGTGAGGTGGTGGCTCCAGGCCCCGACCCGCATGCCGAAGGCGAGGCCGACCCGGGCCACCCGGCTCCCGATCCTCCCCAGGCCGAGCAGTCCCAGGCGCCGTCCGTGCAGGTCGGCGCCCACGGTGCGCTGCCAGGGGCCGTCGGCGCGCAGACCGTTGCTCTCCTCGACGATGCCGCGCGCCAGGCCGAGGAGCAGGGCCCAGGTCAGCTCGACGGGCGGGGTGGAGGAACTGGCCGTACCGCACACGGTGACGCCGTGCGCCTCGGCGGCGGCGTAGTCGATGACCGAGTTGCGCATTCCGGAGGCGACGATCAGCCGCAGCCGGGGCAGCCGGGCGATCAGTGACCCGGGGAAGGCCACCCGCTCCCGCAGCGTCACCACGATGTCGGCGTCGGCGAGCGCGTCGGCCAGGGCGTCCTCGTCGGCGAAGTGACCGTCGAACGAGACCACTTCGACGTCCTCCGTGACCGGCCCCCAGTCGGCGGCCCCGGCGGCCACGCCCTGGAAGTCGTCCAGCACCGCACACCGCAACCGCATGCCGCTCCCCTCATCGCCCGTGGTCCGGGGCGATCAAGTTACCGTTCCTGGTCACTGCGGACATCCCGAACGGTGTGGGGTGTCCTGGTCGCCCGCGTTCGCTCCGTGTCCGCTCCGCGTCCGGCGGCACGGATCGTGTCCGCGGTCCGGAAGGCGGGGGCGGGGTCAGCGGTAGATACGACTGCACGACATCGTCGAAGCGCCCGCCAGCAGGTCGTCACGGTTGATGAGCCAGCCCACTTCGCCGTCCCCGGTGTGGAAGACGGCGGCCTCGCCGAACTCCAGGGGGTTCAGCCACGGTCCGCCCTCCTGCTCGGAGACGGCGTCCCGCAGGGCCTCGGCGTACAGCTCGTCGAACCGCTCCGGCTCGTTCCTGCAGACGACCACGGCCTCCTCCCCCCTTCTTCAGGAAGTCCGTTCCGTAGTCGGCCCGGTAGTACGGGGGGTTCGACTCCACCCCGCGCAGTCCGCAGGTCCGGTGCACGAACGGAACGGTCCCGGCCCGCTCGGCGTACTCCGTGAACGCGGCCAGTAGCGGACGGACCTCGTCCTCCACGTCCGTGCCCTCGAGGTCCGGCATGCGGCCCTCCGCCTCGTCGAACTCGTCGTCGGGGTCCCACAGCCAGTCGAGGACGTCCCACGACGTACCGGTGCGGCACACCAGCACCCGCCGTTCGAGGACGTCCGTCGTCCACGTGTCGGAGGGATCATCGGAGAACGTGCCCGAGAGCGCGGGGCGTACGGCCGTCGAGGCCCCCGCCGGTACGTGAACGACCTGCGCGGGTCCGTCGTCGTAGCCGCGGTTCGTGAAGAACAGCAACTGCCCTTCGCGGGGGAGCCCGAGCTCCAGGGGCTGCTCCGGTATCGCGGCCAGGTCGAGCCCGGCCACGTAGACGTCCCCGTCCCACGGGACGCCGTCGGGCGGCTCCGGCAGCCCACCGGTATGACCCACCACGAAATCGTCGGGACCGACCTCGGACGGATCGAGGATGTCCAGGTGGACGGACGGCTGCGTCATCCACATGATGCGCGTGATGGAGTCGTCGGAGACGCCGTGCGGAACTCATCGGTGTATGACATGCCGTCAGCCTGCCGTGCGCCTCTGACAATTCCTTTCCCGGGGTTTTTGCCGCCGTCACGCGGAAGACGCCGGGGAAAGACCCGTGCCGCTCGCTCAGGCGGACGTCACCGGGCTGTAGCGCAGGTTCACCGCGGCCGTGGGATCGTCGCCGTTGAGCAGGGCGAGCCGGACGGGGGCGCCACCGGGGTGGTCGAACAGCCGGATCCCGTCGCCGAGCAGCACGGGCGCGACATGTACCTCCACCTCGTCGACCAGCCCGCGGTCCAGCAGCTGCCGGCCGATGGAGGGCGAGAAGACCTCGAGGTTCTTGCCGCGGGCGGCCTCGAGCCCGATCCGGACCGCCTCGGCCACGTCGCAGCTCAGGAACATCACACCGTCGGCGGGATGCGCGTCCTGCGGGTGATGGGTGAGCACGAACACCGGTCCCTGCCACGCACCCCCGTAGATCGCGCCGGCATCGGGGGAGACGTCCCAGCCGTCCCGGCCGCCCAGAACGGCGCCGGTCGTCTGCGCGTACTCCTCGATGAGCCGGGGCGGTGCGAGAACCCCGTCATCCAGTCCCTCGCGTGCTCCGGACCCGCCACGAACCCGTCCAGCGACATGGTGAAGTGCAGGAGCACCTTGCCCCCGGCCGTCTGCCGTGCCATGTCCGGCAACGACGAGCGGGACTGTGCGGCGTAATCATCTCGGATGCGGCCTGGACCACGATGCGCGGCATGCTGGAGTACAAGTGCGCCTGGTACGGAAGGGACCTGGTTGCCATCGACCGCTGGTTCCCCTCCTCCAAGCTGTGCTCCGCGTGCGGCACGTTGCGGGGCAAGATGCCACTGAACGTCCGCGAGTGGACGTGTGACTGCGGCACGACCCACGACCGGGACGTGAACGCAGCGAAGAATGTGCTGGCCGAGGGGCTCTCGGTGACAGTCTGTGGAGCCGGTGTAAGACCTCGACGGAGTTCTCCGGGCGGGCAGTCGGCGACGAAGCAGAAAACCCCACGGCGCGAGCCGTAGGAATCCCCCTCCTTCAGGAGGGGGAGGATGTCAATCTCCGGAATCTCTGCGGTGGGCATGAAACAGCCCTTCCCCCAACCGTCCTCAACCTCACCCCCGGGACTGCCACGGGCCCGGAAACTCATCGGTGGGTCCGCATGTCGAGCGGCCGGCCTCCGGACCGGATGGTGTCCCACCGGGTGGTGCAGGGGATCTCCGTAGTCCCGACGCTGCGGGGCCGGAGACGGATGCCTTGCGGCAAAGCGTGAGCAGTCGGCGGGCATGTGTCACGTAAGCGCTCAAAAGAGCGGTATCAGGACAGTGGCAGTCAAAGTGTTCACGCCTTTGAGACGGTGTGTCCTCCCCAAGGCGTGGGCGAGTGTCCCGGCATCGCACACGGCCAGGTCGCCATCCCGCCGGGCGGTCGCGGAAAATCGCCCGCACGAGCAGCTGACCGCCCCCCCACAAGGCCCGATACACCGTCACTGAGGCCGGCGGTAGGGATCGGTGCAGGGCTCCAGCGATTGCCGGATCTCTTCGCGGACGGGATCCATGAGAGGGCCGGGCGCTTAGCGGCGGGCACGGGCCTTGCCGTAGGGGACGAGCCAGCCTCGGCTGACAGGTTCGCGGATGTCGCGGATGGCTTGCTGGTCGCTGAGGTCGGCGTCCTGTTGGTAGACGGTGCGGCGGACCTTGGCGTCCGAAAAGGCCGGGAGCAGTGCGTAGACGACGCGCTCGTCCAGGCCGGTCTCCTCCACCGCTTCGACGAGGTGGGTCCAGGCGCGGGACATTACATCGAAGCGCCGCTGGGCCTGCTGGGCCTGGCGGTGGTGGGCGGTCAGACAGAACCGGATCCAGGGGCGGGTGCCCCGTTCAGGGCTCCGATGCGGACCACCCATCTCCTCCGGGATCCGGTAGTAGGCATAGGTGTTCTGGCCGCGGCCGAGCCACTCCTCGATGGAGGAGAACTCGGGCGGTATCAGTGCCTCGCGGGAGAAAACGAGGGTGGACAGGGCGCGGGACATGCGCTCGTTGCCGTCCTTCCAAGGGTGGATCTCGACGAGGTTGAGGTGGGCCATGGAGGCGCGCACGTGGACCGGGGCGTCCGGCGCTGGAGCTGGGCCGTATCGGACCGGACGCGCACCCGCACGTGCTGGTGACCACCCGTTCCGCCGGAAACCCGCCGCTTCCGCCGCTGCGGGTCCGGTCGGCTGTGTACACCCGGGACATGCCTGAGGTGAAGAGCGTCGGGCTGTTCGGCCCGCTGCGGCACCGGCGCGCCGCACAGCGCGCGGGCTTCGACGACGCGCTGTGCGTGGACGACCGGTCCGCGCTCTCCGAAGGCGGTACCTGGAACATCGGCTTCGGCCTGGGCGAGCAGGTGGTGTGGCCGGACGCGGAGAGCCTGGCCGGCACCACCATGCGGCTGTTCCGACAGGGGCACGCCTCGGTCTCGACCACCGTGGAAATCGCCGACGTCACCGGATTCGACGCGGCCTTCGCCGCCAACGCCGCCATCGGCATCCGGGCCATCGGTCGCCTGGACGACCTCCCCTTCCCGGAGACGCACCCGCTGATCGAGGAACTGCGCAAGGAGTACGCCGAACTCCCCGGAGACCCCCTGCAGCGACGTCACCGGGGAATACCCTGGAGCGACAGGAGACCGACAGCTCACACGGAGACAAGACCTCCGGTGTCTGTCATTGCCAACCGGAGTGAGGGTGCTCCCCGGTGCGTCCGTCCGACGTGACCGTCGAGGCGAACACCACGCTTTCCGAACAGGCGAAACGTCCTCCTGGAAGGAGGACGTCACTGGGCGCCCCCGGCAGGACTCGAACCTGCGGCCAAGCGCTTAGAAGGCGCTGCGACTTCGGTCCCGAGGTGCTGTGACAAACGCGCAGCTTAGAGCGGTGGCACAGCCTGGGTCAATTCACCCAAACAGGCGTAAGCACCTGACCATAAACACCCTGGAACAGGTGCTTCACCCATCTGACGGGGCGGCATGGCTACTGCGGAGTATGCCTGTTGCCGACAGAAAAGGGTCAGGGCCTCATCCAGCAACGCGCCCTCTCACGGCCCGGAGACGGCCCGGTGAGGCGTTCGGCTCTGGCGCCCCCTTCGAACGGGAAGGGGGCGCGTTGGGCCTACCGCATGAACAGCGCGACTGCCCCGGTGAGGGCTGTCACTAGAGCTGCCAGCGCCGTGATGAACTCGGGGCTCAGCCAGTCTTTCACTTGGTCACCACCGCCCCCCGTACCGCGTTAAGCATTGCATTGCCATGTCTAAGCGGGTACTGTGGAGCATCGAGCAGCACACCCGCTCTCCCTTCCGTTAGCGCCTACTGGGTCCTGGCAGATCGTCAGAAGGCGCGCCTGCGTTGAAGGAAGAGAGTAGCAGGTGTGCCCTGCTGCATGCCCACGTTGTTGCCCCCGCTCGTTGTGACATGAGAGGGGGCTCTTTCGCGTGGGCCGGCGGAGTCTCAATGACCGACAGTCAGAACCCAGAGGCAGCAGCGCACACCTGCCGGTTCTGTGAGACGTGGGCAACCGTTTTTTCGATCGCCGTTTGGTTTTACCTGCGGCTTTACGGCGCGACCCAGGGAACAGGACAGACAAGTGCCACACCCAGCAGCGCAGACCTGTCACGGCACCACCACGAAGAAAGTTCGGTCACCGAACCATAGGACCCTCTAAGCGAACAAGGGCACCCTGGTCTGAGGACGGACCTGCACCACACCCACCTGTGCAACCTCGTCACGCCCTTAGCCCAGGCCACTTGATTCGGTGACCGAACTATCAATCCCACGCGCCTCTTTGAGAACACGCACTCTCGCCGTTGTCCGCCTCAGTCTCGGCACTGATCAACGTCACATCTCCCACACCAGCCCTCTCGGGTCTGTCTGCTCGCACAGCCGCGTCACGCGTTGCGAGTTGCTCCCTCGCTCAACACGCAACACGCAACACGCAACGCTGCGAGTCGAAAACGCAACTACCTGAAAACGCCCAGAACTACATAAATTAAAAAACCACCTTTTATATATAGGTCCTGCGCCTACGTCGTTGCGTCTCACAGCAACACGCAACGTTGCGTGTTGACGAACGTTGCGTGTTGCGTTGCGAGTTGGTGGACGCGCTAGCTCTTGTGCCAGCTCACGCTGTCCTTGCGCTTGCCCTGCTCCCGCTTCGCCTTCTTGTCCCGCTCCAGTCGCGCGAGCGCTTCCGGCAAGTAGTCCTTGAACCGCGACGGGCAACGCCGCTTCAACTCGCCCTCCCGCACACTGCCCTCAGCCTTGATCTTGCCCCAGGCCCAATCTTCCGCGTCGTTGACCTTGTGCACCTCTTCCGTCGCGGCGATCTGCTCGGCGCCCTTGGTCTTGCCCCGGTCGCGCGCTTCCTCGACCTTCAGGCGGTGGAGAGCGTCAACGACATGGCCCCTGGTCGCATCCGAGACGGCCATCAGCGTCCCCGACAGTTCCCAGTCCTCTTCGCTCACGTCCGCGCGCCCGTCGAGAAACGCGAGAGCCGTTGCCACCTTCAGCCGCGACAGGTTCCGGTGGGAGTCCAGCTCATCCACGTGCATGAGCCCACGCATCCGGGCGCTGCGCTCCTTACGGATCTGCTGGCGGATCGAGGCGGCGACAGGCACCGAGTAACTGCCCGCACCCAAAGCACGCTCCAGATCACCCCCCGGGAGCATCCACCGCATAGGCTCCGGCGCCACCACGTCGTCGTCCAGCTCCGGCGCACCCAGATCCAGGGCAGGGAACCACAGGAACCGCTGAGGCAGACCCGAGCCCGCCGCCTCGATGAGCGACCGCGCCCGCTTCGGCTGGACACCACACACGAGCGTGAGGCGGTACGTGTGCTCGGCCATCGGCAGACGCTTGTTCTTGTCCACGTATGCGAAGCCCAGCGGCTCACCCACCCACGCGGAACACAGCGTCGGCGTGACCGTGCTGGCGCTGCGCCCCTGCATCGCGGTAAGGCTGTCGATCTCGTTGACCAGGAACATCACGGCTTCGGTGTGCTGGTTAAGTTCGCCGCCGACCCGCTCCATGAACTGATGCCCGATGCCCTCGCCCGAGCCGAGGTTGATGCTCTGGAGGGTGTACGGGTTCTCGATGCAGTCGCGCGCCGTACCAATGGACGTGCCCTTACCGAGACCCGAGTCGTCCGCGATGGCGATGAACACGCCTCATGCGCCGAAAAAGATCCTGGGGTGTAACGCCGTCCGGGTTCTCCTGGAGGATTTGAACGATGGTCCCCTTGGCGTAGTGGATGCTGTCGCCGTAAGTCTCTTCCCAGTCATCCTGTAGATCGTCCAGGTAAGCCAGGTAAGCCCAGTAGTTCACGGCTGATCACCTCCCCGCGGATTTGAACATAAGAGAGGGCTGGTGTGGGACGTGACATCTCTCGGTCCCGTGTCCCACACCAGCCGGCCTGTGTGCCGCTACGCCTTCCAGCGTGCTCGTCCGGGCTCGCTCACGGTGTCGAGGCCGACTAGGCCGTCGTCGTAGAGGGCTTGGATGATGTCGTCCATGCGGTCGTAACCGAGCCTCGGGAACCGGGCGTTCAGCTCGGCACTGGTCAGGCCCTCCGGCTTCTCCCGTAGGGCACTCAGCACGTTGTCACGGCTCGATGCCGTCGCGGTCTTGGCGGTCATCACTCGTCGTCCCCGTCGGAGTCGTCCACCTGGTAGCCAGCCGACTGGCGGTGGAGCTTGCGGAGAGACTCGGTGCTGGTGCGTTCGGCCTCCGCGCGATGCCTCGCCATGTCGTACTCGCGGTCGCGGATGCGCTCCTGCTCCGCGTTCTCCTTGCTGATCGCCCTCGACACCCGATGGCGGGCCACGTCGTCCGCGAAGGGAACACCCTGTTCCCGGAGCTTCTTGGCGAGCTTGCGGGTGGCGGCCTCCGCCGGGTTCTCGGTGGTCACCTCTTCCTCGGAAAGCTCCGACGGGTCTACGCCCTTCAGCTCGGCCCAAAGCTGCTGACCGACCTTGTCGACCATGATCCCTACTCCTCTTCCTTGTGTTCCGGCACGGCCGAAGTCACCGGGCCGTATAGCTTCGCCTGCTCCACGGCGGAGTACGCGATCACGTGCAGGAAGGCCGCGCGTTCGGTTGGCTTGAGTTCCTGCTGATAGAGGTCCGTGTAGCAACGCCCAATAACGTCATCCAGCCGCTGCGCGGCATCCGCTCGCGCGTCTTGTGGCCTCGTGTTGGCGTAGCCCTTCCGGGCGCGGGTGATTCGAGACCACACAGCCTGCTGTGTGAGTCCCGTCTCTCCGGCAATCTCAGCGACGGGCTTTCGCTGCATCCACAGCTCATGGAACTTCGCTGAACTCTCGGCCAACTCGCTATTTCGACGCACCACATACACCCCCTTTTAATTCCTCATTTCAAGAATGAAGCCAATTGACATCGTTGTCAAGGTAAGATAGGTGGGCGCCGACGTGGGGCAATGCCGCAGAACCTTAGGTAGCGTGGCTTTATGGATATCGACGCGGAAACCCTTGGTCTCTTTACCGTGAACCTGGATATGTCAGGCGGTCAGTTCTCGTGCTGGGTGTGGAAGGGCCCTCGGACCGAGAAGGGCTACGGAGTGTTCCGCGTGGGCGGTAAGAAAGTCCGCCCTCACCGGTGGCTCGTGGAACAGATCCTCGGGTTCGAACTGGAAGAGGACGAGCTAGTTACCCATGACTGTGACGTGGCGGCGTGCTGCAATCCCCGGTGCCTTCGGGTGGGCGACCAGAGAAGTAACATGCGGGAGCGAGCCGAGCGCGGGCGGCATTGGTGCACCCAGAAGACTCACTGTCCGCACGGCCACGAGTACACCCCTGAGAACACGTATGTGGACCCCAGGGGATATCGGAACTGCCGGACGTGCGCCCGAGCACGGCACAGACGGAGACGTTCCACACCAACCCGCGAAGCTCTCGCCGCTTAGACGGTGTCCTATGTGGTGAGGCGGATAGGGCTTCAACATGGTCTCTCCGCCCTCACCGAGGGATAATTAAATCGGTGAGCTGCCCCGCAGTTGGGATCCGGCCGCGGTTGAAGACGACCGCAACGAACAGCACCACCACCGGCAGCAAAGGGACGAGTGCAGCATCGGGCAGCCCGAGGACGGCCGCACCAGCCATGACCAGCACGACCACGCCCCCCACCACGACCACCCGCAATCGCTCCCTCGGGGCGGCCGGAGCCACGCCGGCGAGTTGATCTGCGTCGAGAAGGTCGTCGATACGGCCCTCGGCGTAGCGTTCAGCGATTGTCAGCAGCATCACGGTGAGGTCTTCAAGGGCGCGGCCCGGCTCGGAGTCCTGCCGTGCTTCGGCTCTTCGTAGCGCGCCCACCACAAGTGCGGCATGTGCCTTGAACTGCCGTTCGTTGTGGCGTCTGGCTCTGGCACGTCGGGTGCGGTGAGCCCTCCAGATGGCGCGTTCAACCGGCTGCACGGAAACGCGCGGGATCTGGCAGTCCGGCTGGGTTTCCTCCCAGCGACGGAGAACTGTGGCGCACTGGGCTGCAACCGTCAGCAGTGCAACGACAGGCCAGCAGCGCCGGTCCTCCATTCGCGCACTCTCCTTGGCCGGATACCCGGCGAGGGCCTCCAGGTCATAGACGGCATGCGTCGCTTCGTTGCCATAGCTGGTTAGGTTCATGCGTTTGAGGAGCCGCACCTCAGCGATGAAGATCAGGGCCCAGAAGAGAACTACCGTTACGCTGCTGATCGCGGGAAAGTCCCAGAGATGCACCGCCATTGGCACAGCCACGATGCGGCTGAGTAGTGCCTGCACCACGCCAGGCTGCGGTCCCGGATCCGCGCTCAACCGCAGATGCTCCCAGTCGGCCATGTCGTCGACGTGCACCAAGAGGAAGAGCAGCAAGCCCAACCGGAGTGTCTTGATTAGCGTGGCCAGGGGCAGAGCGCGCCACCACCGCACGACATACTGAGGGGCCAATCTGTGGCCGCCGACCCGATCTTGTATTCGAGGCGGTAGCAGCAGTAGCTGCGTCAGAAGCGGGGCAGCTCGACGCACCCCCGAGGCGGCGCGTAGTCGCTCGAAGCGGTCCAAAGACCCCAACCACCAGCGCTGAGCCGGTCCAGGAACGTGGAGTAGAACGATCGCTACAGTAGCCATCCAAGGGACAACCGCGACCAGGTAACCGATTAACACATCGACAGTCTCGCGTATCCCACCGACAGCGACGCTCGGAACGCGATGAACCGGCGACGGCGCCAGCGCATTCGGCACGAACCTGATGCAGATGGCAGCACGCTTGACCTGGACGTACCCGGAGGCGCCTGGACCCGCCTGCAGCCCTGTGCTGCTGCAGGCGACCCGTCTGCCTCACCACGTAGGACACGGTCTTAGTACTCCAGCTGTAGATCGTGATCTTGCTCGCGAATGGGACCGCTGCTGAGCGGCCTGCATACGCCGAGGTGGCCGTCTCCGCAGATCACTTGCCGGGGCGGGCGATAGTGATGTCGATGGCACTGGCGTCTGGCCCCGGCGAGTCCACTGCGACGCACACGTTGAACTCACCACGGTCGCCCACTCGATGCACAAAGCGGGTCAGTTGCTCAACATCGCCGACTGCGATGCGGCCGTCGGGCAGCAGGAGGGAGCCGTCGAAGACCGTGATGAATTCCGGGTCGGGCCCGTCGGCCTCCGACGCTTGGGGCTCTGTGAAGAGACGCACTTTGATGAGTCCCCTCTGAGCTCGAACCCGAACGGCCACGTGGGTGTCACAGCTGGCCGCGGGGGCGGCGTCCAGAGCGAGGGAGAGTGGAATCCAGTCGGTCGCTCCCAGGTGCAGCACGGGGTGATTCACATAGATGTCGACTCCGGCGACCTGCACGGGGCTCCTCATGCTCGCTATAGGTGCGGCCACCGTTGATCATCGGTGTGTGAAGACAAACGATCATGCGGTGGCCGCAGGTCACAGCGTAGATCCTGCCCGCTGGCAGCAGGCGTTCGAGGCCCTTATGGGGCGCATAGCCGGCCGGTTCGCCCGGGTTGAGCCCCGGCGCCGGGCCGGGCGGCTGGTACTCGGGCTGCTGTCGGACCTGCCGCGCAAGACCTGCTGGAGCATCGCCGAGTGGGCCGGGGAAGCGACTCCGCACGGCATGCAGCATCTGCTGTGCCGGGCCTCCTGGGACGCCGACGCGGTGCGTGACGATGTCCGCGACTACGTAGTGGAGCAGTTGCACGACGACCAGGCAGTCCTCGTGGTCGACGAGACCGGCGATCTGAAGAAGGGCACCCACACCGTTGGTGTCCAGCGCCAGTACACCGGCACGGCCGGACGGATCGAAAACGCCCAGGTCGCCGTCTACCTCGTCTACGCCGGCGAGCGTGGGCATGCAGCGGTCGACCGTGAGCTGTACATCCCGCGCTCCTGGACGTGCGACCCGGACCGCTGCCGGGCCGCGGGCCTGGACGAGGACACCGTCTTCGCGACCAAGCCGGAGCTGGCCGCCCGCATGATCGGCCGATTCCTCGATGCCGGGCACCGCGTGGGCTGGGTCGCCGGCGACGAGGTCTACGGCGGCAATCCGAAGCTGCGCTCCGCGCTGGAAGAGCGCCAGGTCGGCTACGTGCTCGCCATCGCCTGCTCGGCCGAAGCCACCACCGGCGCGGGGAAGTTCCGCTCGGATTCCCTGGCCGCGAAGGTGCCGAAGTGGGCCTGGCAGAAGCTGTCGGCGGGGGCCGGTGCCAAGGGGCATCGCTTCTACGACTGGGCCGTCATCGACCTGGCCGAACCCCGGCCCGGCTGTCACCGGCTGCTGATCCGCCGCAACCGCACCACCGGTGAACTCGCCTACTACCGCTGCTGGTCGCCCGCCTCGGTGCCGCTGGCCACGCTGGTCCGCGTCGCCGGATCGCGGTGGCGGGTGGAGGAAACCTTCCAGGCCGGAAAGGGCCTGGCCGGACTGGACGAGCACCAGGTCCGCCGCTTCACCTCGTGGTCTCGCTGGGTCACCCTGGCCATGCTCGCTCACGCCTTTCTCGCCGTTGTCCGCGCCGACGAACACACCCGCCGGCCCGCCCCGGACGGGCTGATCCCGCTCACCTGCAACGAGATCCAGCGACTGTTCACAGCATTAGTCCGGCCCATGCGCGACGTGGCCCACCGGCTCCGATGGTCCGCCTGGCGACGCCGCCATCAGGCCCGAGCCCGGGCCAGTCATTACCGACGACAAGCCGCGAATCAGACATGAAGATCACGATCTACAGCTGGAGTATTAGTCGTCTCGTGCGTCTGCACTCACACTCTCGCGCGCATCTCAGTGTTAGGAGCGCTGTATAGCGCCTCTCGGCTCCCGACAGAGCGAATGAGTGTCAGACACTCAGGTGAGAGAGCGATCTCGCCAGACGCGTCCCAGAGCTTTTCAGTGTTGACGCTGAGGAGTGGCTGGTCAGCGCGTGCCGGCGAGCTACGTACCCCTAACGCACTTAGCCACGACTGGTGCTGCTTCAAACAGGAGTGGTACATGGAGCCACGAAAAAGCCCGGTCACTCTGACGAGTGCCGGGCTTCTCTGCTGGGTTGCCGACCGTAGCGGAACAGGTATTTGCAGCTCAGGAGAGTCGGTCCTTCTTCACGATCGTGTCGCAGTTGGAACACCTCAACTGGTTAGTGGTGTACGGCTGAAGCGTGTTCCTGCCACAGTTCGGACACTTATGCCCCTTCGGCACGGCAGTTCCTTTCGCGGGGTGCGCTCGCCCCAGAAGCAAGCAGCCGAGGCCTCATGGTGGTCTGATTTTTTGATTGCGTCAATACGGGGGACCTGACCTGCGGGTTTAGAACTAATGGTCGGATGAGCCTCGGGACTCGCTCAACTCCCCTCAGTCTCGGGGCTCTTGTGTGTTTCGTCTCGCAAGTGCGAGCGAGCGTCACGCGCTCCCTTACTCCCAAACGGTGTTCAGGCGCGCCTCTCGGCGCCGGGCAGGCGCATGTCAGTGTCAGACACTCGCGACGACAACCGATCTCGCCAGGCGCGCGCACAGAGCTTTCCGCTATGCCGGCGAGTCCACGAGAGAGCCCGGTCACCCGCGGGGAGTGCCGGGCTTCTCTGTTGACACAGGGTTACTCCGCCGTGTCACCCGTCGGCTTGGTCGGCGACTTCTTGGCCGGTGCGCGCGTCGGGCTCTTCTTCGCAGCCGGGGCAGCAGCGGGCTTTGCCGCCGTCTTCTTCGCCGGAGCTTTCGACGTGCCCTCAGCGGTAGCGGCTTCGCGCATGGCTTTCCTGCACTTGGCGCGATCGGTCTTGGTGGCTTCGTGATCGCAGTTGCTGTGGTCGAAGCGCGTGACAGGAGTAGCGGTCATGTCGGGTTCCCCCCGGGTCGTTGTGTTGCTGACAGGTGTGACGCTCTCGGAGTACGCGAGCCACTCCGAGAGAAATGGCTGGACTCCGTGGAGAGTCGTTATCAAGCGCTGGCCAGAGCCAGCAGAGAGCCCCGAGACCCATCGGCGCAGGCGGAGTCTCGGGGCTCCCGTCTAGAGGTGGTGCCTACTCGTCGTCGGGCTCCCTGTACGGCGGGATGCGCTGGCCCCTGCTCTCGGCGATGATCAGGAGCTCCGTCAGGCTCTCGATGAGCCGCCGTGCGGCCCAACGGAGTTCAGGCACCGTGAGCTTCGCGCCGTCCTCGACCATCGGCTTGGTCATCTTCAGGACGATGGCGGCCGTCTCGATCTGCTGTTCCTCAACCCTGTCCGCGAGACGGGACATGTACGTCTCGGTGCCGTCGGTCGACAGGAGAGCCGTCTTGCCGTCGTCATCGCTCCACGGCAGGAGACGGAGAAGCCTGCTGTCAGGCTCGGGCTGAGACTGGGGCCGGGTGCTCTCGGGCTGGGTCATACCGCTACTCCGTGGAAGTCGATGCCGAGGGTTGCGAGGGTGAGCGCGGTTCGCCGGTCCTTCTGTCGTCGCCGCTCCTGCTCTCGCTCGTGGGCGATGAGGTAGGGCCGTACGAGCGGCAACCCGTCGACCTCGATGAACAGGGCGGGACGTCCCACACCCACCGCGTCGCGCGAGATGATCAGCCGCCGGGTCGGAGAATCCGCGGTGATGGGCTCGACACTGTCGAGCCCCTCGGCCGGTCGTCGGCGCTTCCCCCGGGCGGGCATGAGCCACGAGAGGATGAGGGCCAGTAGAGTTCGCACGTCTGCACTCCTTGTTAGTGCGGGCCACGCCCCCGGACGGCTCCACCCGTCGCGGGGGTCTTTCTGTGCTGTTGTCCGCGTCACATTAGCGACCACAGTCTATGCCTGTCTATGCCTCCCTATAGACCCACCTGCACATGCCCGCCCGTGTATGCGTACGTAGCGTCCAGGTATGGGAGAGCCGCAGTGGGACCCGAAACGGCCGAGGTGGCAGCAGATTGCAGACGTCATCAGGCAGCGCATCCAGGACGGCACCTATCCGCCCGACACCCTGATCAGTGAGTCGCGGATCCAGAGTGAATGGGGCGTAGCCAAGATGACGGCCCGGAAGGTCGTGGCTGCTCTCCGCGCGGAAGGACTACTCGTGACCACGCCAGGCATGGGCTCATTTGTGACGGGCGACGAGTGAAGGGCTGGTGTGGGACGTTCCACACCAGCCCTCGGCTGTGCTCGCCGGCCTGTGCTTAGCCGCTGGTCAGTAGCGGTCGCCCATGCGCTTGACGGCGTTCACCGCTCGGGTCGCTGCCATGTCCGCCGCGTACCGCCGCAACATAGACGGGTCCTTCCAGCCTGCGATGGTCATCACGTCGCCCTCGGACACACCAGCCGACAGCAGGTCATCCACGGTCGTGTGCCGGAACTGGTGCGGGTGAACGATGGACTTGGACTCGGGGTTGTCCGGGTTGCCGTACCCAGCGTCAGCGGCCCGGCGGTTCAGCATCCGGTACAGACCCGAGTACGTGAGCCGGTCTCGGTCGCGTGTCCCGAGCCAGAGCCATTCGGTGTAGTCGGGGGAGTTCGGGTTCGCTCGGCGGTGACTCTCTCGCGCCCGCAGGTACCGCGTGATCGCCACGACTGTCCGAGGTTGAAGCGGGATGATGCGGCCCTCACCACTGGCCCTCGCCTCCTTCAGTGGGGTCACTGGGCCGATGAGCCCTTGGTCCAGGTGCAGATGGTCGAGTCGCAGGGAGAGAAGTTCCTCGGCTCGCAGACCCTCCGTCAGTACCCGGATGATGGCGTGGTCCCTGACCTTCTCGAATGCGCGGACCCGAGGATTGCCCCCGCCTGTGACCTGGAGCAGGTCACGGATGAACTCGACGGACAGCGTCTGTGGGCGAACGTCCTCCGGGTGCGCGTAGCGCTGGAGCCGTGCGTCGTTGTAGGGGTTCTCGTGGTCGAACTCGGCTTCCAGCCACTTGAAGAAGGGGCGCAAGTTGCGCTGGAGGGTGTGAGTGCCACCCTGTCGGTCGCCCTTCCCGCCGTCGTAGTGCGCGCGGAAGAAGAGGTTCAGGGCTGGGGCGTCGCAGTCCAGGAAGCTAGTGGGCTGTACCACACCCGCCGTGCTGAGCTGCGGTGATGTGCCCGCCGTCTGCTCCTGGGCTGTGATCCAGCGGTCGAGGGTGCGCGCTGCCTTGGTGTACGCGGTGACTGTCTTCTCGGCGTAGGGCCTACCGCGCTTGTTGTTGCTGGCCCGCAGGTGCGTTGCGTAGTCGCTTAGTACGTGTGCGCGCGTGCTGGCAGCGTCCTCACGCTCGTGTGTGCTCCGTACGGACGTGAGACGACGTGTGCTCTTGCTCGTGCTCTGCTGTGTGCGCAGAGGGCTCCGTGTCATGCCTGTGGCTCTCTCGTGAGAGCTGGGCAAAGTCGAGTCGGCGACTCACCTTGCCCAACTATCGGACGGGTGAGTCACAGCGCTCCGGCTGGGGTGTCTGGCTGACGTTTTCGCAGGTCAGACAGTGTTTGCGCCCCCGGCAGGACTCGAACCTGCGGCCAAGCGCTTAGAAGGCGCCTGCTCTATCCACTGAGCTACGGGGGCCGGGTGTGGTGGCCACTGTCGTGGTGCCCGGGTGTCCCCGGGCCCTGACGTCGCCGGGGACAAGGATAGGGCTCCCGCGTCCTTGCCCCTGTCGCCTCGCCTCCGTGGCTCGATGTGGAGGTTCGGTAAAGCGGTCCCGATAATCGCAGGCGGGTACGAATCGCGCACCGATTTTGGCCCCTCGCGCATCGGGTGTTGTGCACTCGTTATGCCTGGGCTGTGCACGCGCCCCGGTCGCCCCTTCCATCCGCGTGTGTTAGATCGGCGCGCAGACATGGTCATATGCTTCAGAATTCCCATTAAATTGGGCATTCTTCACATGTGGTGACCTTGGACGTACGGCCTCAGCTGCTCGACGCACTCTCCGCCCTGCGCGACCGTGTCGCCGCCGCACGCTTCCCGCTGCCTGTGGCGGGGGCCTCACGCGCGCGTGCCAACCGCGACGAACTGCTCGCACAGCTCGACGACTATCTGGTGCCCCGGCTCAGAGAGCCCCAGGCGCCGCTGCTCGCCGTCGTAGGGGGGTCCACCGGGGCCGGCAAGTCCACCCTGGTGAACTCACTCGTGGGGCGGCGCGTCAGCGAGGCGGGCGTGCTGCGGCCGACGACCCGGACCCCGGTGCTCGTCTGCCACCCCGAGGACCACCACTGGTTCAGCGGAATGCGCGTGCTGCCCGACCTCACGCGCGTATGGGGTCCTCGGCGGGAGGTCGACGACCTGCTGCTCCCGGGAGAGAACCCGGCACGCGTCCTGCGCATCGAGACCGCCGACAGCGTCCCGCCCGGCCTCGCCCTGCTCGACGCCCCCGACATCGACTCCCTCGTCGCCGACAACCGCGTCCTCGCCGCCGAACTCATCTGCGCCGCGGACATCTGGATCATGGTCACCACCGCCGCCCGCTACGCTGACGCCGTGCCCTGGCACATGCTGCGCGCCGCCAAGGAGTACGACGTCAGCCTGGTGACCGTCCTGGACCGGGTACCCCACCAGGTCGTGTCCGAGGTGTCCCGGCAGTACGGCGCCCTCCTCACCAAGGCCGGACTCGGCCACGTACCGCGCTTCACCGTGCCCGAGCTGCCCGAGTCGGCCTGGGGCGGCGGACTCCTGCCGGCCTCCGCCGTGGCGTCGCTGCGGACCTGGCTCGTCCACCAGACGCAGGACCCCGCCGCCCGCGCGCACGTCATGGCGCGCACCGCCCACGGCATCCTCGACTCCCTCAACTCCCGCATGCCGGAACTCGCCGGTGCCGCCGCCGCGCAGCACGCCGCCGCGCTGCGGCTCACCTCCGCCGTCGAGGGGGCGTACGACAAGGAGCACGCACGCCTGCGCGGCCGGCTGCAGGCCGGAACCGTGCTCGCCGGCGACGCGCTCAAGCGGTGGCGCGCCTTCCCGCTCGACTGCACGCCCGGCGAGCTCCTCGACACCCTCGTGGAGGGCCTGAGTGCCCTGCTGCTGTGCGCCGTCGCCGCCGCCGACGAGCGGGTCGACACCGCCTGGCGGCGCGAGCCGGCCGCGAAGTCACCGGAGTTCGCCGACCGTGACGGGGCGACGGAGAGCGTCGAGCACCGGATCGGGCTGGCCGTACGGCGGTGGCGGCGCGAGCTGGAGGAGTACGCCGAGGAAGAGGTCCGCGAGCTCGACCGCGGTGCCGCCCCCGATCCCGAGACGGTCGCCGCCCTGACCGCCACGGCGCTGTTGAGCGGGCGCCGGGCGCGAACCGCGGGGGAGGAGCTCGCCCAACGGATCGGCGCGCAGGGGGCGGTGCGGCTGCGCGACCGGGGCGGGCGGCTGCTCATCGAGTACGTGAACCGGGTCATGCACGCCGAACGCGAACGCCGGCTCGCGCCGCTCGACGCGCTCGAGGTGCATCCGGAACCCCAGGCCGAACTCATCGCCGCGTTGTCCGTACTGCAGAAGGAGAGGTGACCGGTGACCGCCGTCACTGACCAGGACCAGGACCACACCGAACGCCCTGAGGGTTCAAAGGCGTCCGGGACGGCCGAGTCGGCCGAGCGGCCCGAGGGGGCCGGTCTTCCCGAGGGGGCCGGTCTTCCCGAGGGGGCCGGTCTTCCCGAGGAGGCACGCGGGGCGGACGGGCAGGAGCAGGGCGGGCGCGAGCAGGGCCCGTACGGGGACGACAAGTACAGGGACGACGACGCCTATGAGGAGGACGAGGAGGGCGGGGAGGACGAGGGGGACGAGGGGGACGAGGGGGACGAGGGCAGGGCGCCCGAGGACAGGACGTCCACGCAGGCATCCTGGGCCGACGGGCTGATCGCGCGCCGGGTGAGCGAGACCACCGGGTCGGGGAGAGGGGCCAGGCCGCGGACAGGGGCCGGGGCAGAGACGGGGAGGGGGGCCGGGTTCGGTCTCGGTTTCGGAGCCGAGTCGTACGCCGCGCTGGAGACCCGCGCGTCCGTGCCGCAGACGGTGTCCTCCGTGACCTCCCTGGCGTACGACGCGTCCCTGACGTCCCGGCTGGAGGCACTGCGCGAACTGGTGGGGCTGTCCAGGGCCCGGCTCGACAGCCGGACGCTGGCCGGGGCGGGCCGGGTCCTCGACGAGGCCGCCGCGCGCCGCAGGCTCTCCGGGCAACACACCGTCGTCGCCATCGCGGGCGCGACCGGCAGCGGCAAGTCGCAACTGTTCAACGTCCTCGCCGGAGCCGTCATTTCGGAGACCGGCGTACGGCGGCCGACCACCGCCGCGCCCATCGCGTGCAGTTGGAGCGACGGCGCCGCGGGTCTCATCGAACGGCTCGGCATCCCGCCCCGATTGCGACGGCGCCCGTTGCAGGCGACGGCGGACGCGGACGAGCAGCTGCGCGGACTCGTCCTCGTCGATCTGCCGGACCACGACTCGGCGGCCGTGCAGCACCGCCAACAGGTCGACCGGGTGCTGGACCTGGTCGACGCCGTCATCTGGGTCGTCGACCCGGAGAAATACGCCGACGCGATGCTGCACGAGCGCTATCTGCGGCCCATGGCGGCCCACGCGGAGGTCATGTTCGTCGTCCTCAACCAGATCGACCGGCTGCCCGGGGAGGCCGCCGAACAGGTCCTGGACGATCTGCGCCGCCTGCTCGACGAGGACGGCATCGCCCTGGGCGAGTACGGAGAACCCGGTACGACGGTCCTCGCGCTGTCCGCGCTCACCGGTGACGGGGTCGATGAACTACGTGAAGCGCTCGGCCAGTTCGTGGCCGAGCGGGGAGCGGCCGGCCGCCGTGTCGCGGCGGACGTGGACATCACCGCGGCCCGGCTGTGGCCCGTCTACGCCAACCGCCGGTGGGCCGGACTCAGCGAGGAGGCGCGGGAGGAGTTCACGGACCGGCTCGCGGACGCCGTGGGAGCCACCGCGGCGGGCGAGGCCGCCGAACGCGCCTGGCTGCGCAACGCCAACCGCGCGTGCGGCACCCCGTGGCTGCGGCTGTGGCGCTGGTACGAGGACCGGGGCGGGCCGCCCACCGGGAAACTTCCGCAGCGGACGCAGCCCGACGAGGAGATCACGGCCAGGCAGCGGGTGGAACAGGCGGTGCGCACGGTGTCCGACCGGGCCTCGGACGGGCTGCCCGAGCCGTGGGCGCAGGCGGTGCGCGAGGCGGCCGTACGGGGCTCCCAGGGGCTGCCGGAGGCGCTGGACGACCTCGCCGCGCGCGTCGCACTGCCGCCGGGCCGGCCGCCGCGGCCCGGGTGGTGGCCGGCGGCCGTACTCGCCCAGGTGTCCATGACGATCATCCAGTTCATCGGCGGGCTGTGGCTGGTGGGTCAGATCGTCGGGTTCATGTCGCCGAACCTGGGGGTGCCGGTGCTGCTGATGGTGATCGGCATCGTCGGAGGTCCGATCGTCGAGTGGAGCTGCCGGATGGCGGCCCGCGGACCGGCCCGGCGGCACGGGCTGGAGGCCGAGAAACGGTTGCGGGAGGCGGCCGCGGGGTGCGGCCGCGCCCGGGTCCTGGATTCGGTGGCTTCGGAACTGCTGCGGTACCGGGAGGTACGGGAGGAGTACGGACGGGTGGCGGGGTTGTCCACAGACCGGCGGTGGTCCACAGGCGTCAGCGGGACCGGTCCGACGGCGGCAGTCTGACTCGCAGCCGTACGGGACGGGCCCGTACGCGTATCCGCCCGGTCGCCGGTGCCGGTGTCCGGGCGGGGGAGGCAGGCGCGATGAACGAGACGATGATCTGCGCGGTGGGCAACGTGGCGACACAGCCGGTGTTCCGGGAGACGGCGTCCGGACCGGTGGCGAGGTTCCGGCTGGCGGTCACGTCGCGGTACTGGAACCGGGACAAGGCCATGTGGGCGGACGGACACACCAACTTCTTCACGGTGTGGGCCCATCGCCAGCTCGCCACCAACGCCACGGCCTCGCTGTCGGTGGGCGAACCCGTGATCGTGCAGGGGAGGTTGAAGGTGCGTACGGAGACCCGCGAGGGGCAGCAGGGCCGTACCTCGGCGGACCTCGACGCGGTGGCGATCGGTCACGACCTGGCCCGGGGCACGTCGGCCTTCCGCCGCGCGGGCCGTACGGACCCCCAACAGGCCTCCCCGGACCGGCCGGAACCCATGTGGGAAACCAGGCCGGGCGAGGGAGCCAAGGAGGTTGAAGCGGCCGAAACCGCCGAAGCGGCGGGTGTGGCAGGTGTGGCAGGTGTGGCGAGTGCGGTGGGTGTGGCGGAAGCGGTCGAAGCGGTCGACGTAATCACCACAGCCGAGCCTGCCGCCGCACAACCGTCGCCGGAACCAGCCATGGTGACGTGATGTCGCCGGTCCGGCCCTCGGTGGCGGAGCCGGCCGAAGTGCGGCTTATCGGTGCATCCATGGCGAACGATCCCGAGGTGATTCATCGACAAGCCCTGCTCTTACCCACTCCGGCGATAACGATTCCACGTCGGATCAGGCCTCCGACGTGATCACCGGCGGACGCGGTTCGCGGCGTACTTAGGATTCCGGGCATGGCTCCCGGAGTTCTTGGGGCCGGTGATTCTGCTGGTGGGACCCACCCCCCACGTCAACGGGTCCCGCTCGGAAGGGAAATCGGTGTTTGCTGCGTCCTCTGGATTCTCTGCGTCGTTCGCACGTGGGCTCGGGCCGGTGAGACGTCTCACCGCCGGAACGCTGGTGTCCGGATTCATCGCCGCCGGTGTACTCGCCGGCGCCGGGACGGCGGTGGCCGACGACGGGACGACGCACGGTGAGGGCGGAGCGGCCGCGACCGTGGAGGGCCTGAAGACGTACGGCGAGGCCGTGATCCGCGGAGCCGCCGGGGACCAGCAGGTGTCGGCAGGACTGTTCGAGATGTCCGTCGAAGGCGGCGGCATGCTGCAGACCTACTGCGTCGACATCCACACCCCCACGCAGACGGACGCCGAGTACCACGAGAGCGACTGGAGCGGGACCTCACTGGGCGCCAACGAGGACGCCGGCAGGATCCACTGGATCCTGCGGAACTCCTACCCCCAGGTGAACGACCTCGCGGCACTCGCCGACCGGGCGGGCGTCCGGGGTGAGCTGACCGAGCAGGACGCGGCGGCCGGCACGCAGGTGGCGATCTGGCGCTACTCCGACGACGTGGACGTGGCCGCCGTCGACCCCCAGGCGGAGCAGCTCGCCGACTACCTGGAGAAGAACGCGCGCGACCAGGCGGAGCCGCAGGCGTCGCTCACCCTGGACCCGCCGGTCGTCTCCGGACGCCCCGGCGAGCTGCTCGGCCCGGTGACGGTACGTACGGACGCGCGCGGCGTGACGATGTCGCCGCCGGCGGACGCCGCCACGAGCGGAGTACGGATCCTGGACGCGGACGGCCTGCCGGTCATCAGCGCGGTGGACGGCACCGAGGTGTTCTTCGAGATACCCGAGGACGCGCCCGAGGGCACGGTCCAGGTAGCCGCGCAGGCCTCGGCCACGGTGCCGGTCGGCCGGGCGTTCGCCGCCGAGAGCCGCAGCCAGACGCAGATCCTGGCCGGCTCCAGCACCTCGACGGTCTCCGCGACGGCGAGCGCGACATGGGCGGAGCAGGGCGCGATCCCGGCGATGTCCGCCCGGAAGAACTGCGCCGAGGGCGGCGTCGACGTCGTCACCACCAATCAGGACGACGAGCCCTTCACCTTCGAAGTGGCGGAGCGCGAGTACACCGTGGAGCCGGGCGCCACCCGCACGGTGACGGTTCCGGTGGCCGAGGACCGGATGTACGACTTCACGGTCCAGGGCGCGGACGGCTTCGAGAAGCGGTTCACCGGCATGCTCGACTGCAGGACCAAGGCCGCCGAAACCGGCGTCGACATCCAGACCCTGAGCGGCCCCACCCCCGCCCCCGTGGCGGCCGGCTCCATCGACGTCAACCTCGCCGACACCGGCGCCCCCAGCGCCGCCCCCTGGATCGTCGGCACCGCCATCACCCTGGTCGTCCTCGGCGGAACGGCCCTGGTCATCACCCGGCAGCGCGAGGCGGGACGCGGCAACTGACCGACGCCGGTGCCAACCGCCGGCCGGACCGGGACGCGGCGGACGACGAAACGGTGAGCATCAAGCTCACCCGCGACCAGGCGTTCGTGCTGTCGGACTGGCTCTACCAGGTGATGTTTCAGTCCGACGACCTGGAGGGGATCGTGCGTGACCGAGCTGTCTGGTCACCGATCCACGCGATCTCAGGAACGCTGGACAAGACGCTGAGCGAGATCTTCGCGTCTGACTACGGCCCCCGCCTGGAAGCAGCCAAGGAACGCCTCCACACCGACCTGTACGGCAACGTCGACGATTCAACGGCGCAGAGCGAGGACGGCTGACCCACTCGATCGAAGCGCCCGCCGAACGGCTACTCCTGAAGGGCAAGATCCGGATGAGTGGCCAGGAAGGCCCTATGAAGGATCGCCGCCGTCGCTCCCAGTAGGGCCGGCACGCCGCCGACCACGGCGTGCGGCCTGCTCGTCCGGCCGCGGGCCGACGCCCGGTACTCGGCGCAGGTCCGCACCAGCCCGACGAGGGCCAGGGGCAGCGAGAGGAAGCAGACGACCGCCCAGACCGGGCAGATGGCCGCCCGCCCCAACCTCGCCGCGGCCACCCTGCCCGGCCCCCGGACGACCAGCAGACGGCGGCCCAGGACCGGGCGGAAGACGGCCTTAGGGCCCACGGGACAGCCGATATCGGCGAGATCGATTGAACGGTGAGGGCATCCTGTCGACGCCGTGAGGGCAGCCGGGTCCCGGCTGCCCTCACGGTTGCTCCCGTGGTGGGACTGGCGTCTGTCAGGTCAGTCGGCGGCGGATCCACCAGGCGCAGAACCCGGTCAGGGCCAGGGCGAGGCCGAGGTAGAGCCCGGTCTCGGCCCATTGAAGGGTCCAGAAGTTGCCGGCGGGCTGGTACGTCACCTGCTGCTTGTAGCCGAGGGTGCCGAGGTCGGCGAGGCAGCGGTCGAATTGCTGCAGGGTGGGCGGGCCCGACTCGGTGTGCAGGCAGTCGGCGAAGGACGACGGCACGGTGGAAGGCTGACCTGCGGCGTTCAGCGTCTGTTGGGAGGTTTCCCAGGCACCGGGCACCTCGGGATGCACGACGATCTGCTTGGCGCCCTCTTGGATGCTGATGGGGGCGCCGCCGGGATCGATCGGTACGGTGGTCCGGTCCGGAGAGGCCAGGTGGGGCCGGATCCACAACGGCACGACGATCTGTACAGCGCCGTAGACGGCGAGCGTGGTGGCCATCGCGGGCAGGGTGCGGCGGATGACGAGGCCGAGGGCGACGCCCAGGACGAAGGCGAAGGCGGCATGGGCCATGGGAACGACACCCCGTGCGGCGAAGGCCACGGGGTCGAGCCGCGGGAAGTACGTGTCCGTCGCGCCACCGCCGTTGACAGCCCGGTCGATGGGGCTGCTCCACCAGCTCACTGCGAGCGCGGCCAGCCCGGCAGCGGTCATGGCGATCGCCGCACCAAGGCCCAGCTTGGTCGCCAGCCAGCGTGTGCGGGTGACGCCCTGGTTCCACGCAAGGTAGTGGGTGCCGGTCTCCAGTTCATGGGCGATCAGCGGCGCGCCCCAGAACATCCCGATGACCGCCGGCACGGCGAGCACGACCAGCAGTCCGGCGTAGTAGAAGGTCTGGTCCGAACTGGAGACGTGGTCCACCAGGCTGCTGCCGGCAGCTCGGTAGAGGTCGGCCAGCTGTGGGCCGGTGACCGCGAGCGTGGCGGCGAAGGCGGCCACCGCGGCAAACATCACGGTGGCCTGGGTGCGGAACTGGCGCCAGGTCAGCCAGATCATCGGAGTGCCTCCAGCGCGGGTCGGGTGTCACGAACCGCATCGGCGGGCCGGGTCATGTAGGCCAGGACGATGTCCTCCAGACCGAGCGGGCTGACGGTCCAGGACGGATCGTGGACCGCGGTGTCGGTGCGCACCAGGAGGGTGGTCTGCCGGTCGGTGTGGCTGGCGGTGATGACGTGCTGACCGGCCGGAAGCGTGTCCGGGTCGCGGCGCGGGCCGGTGAGCCGGTGGTGGCAGGCGACCAGGTCGTCGATGTCGCCGGCCGCCTGCACTCGGGAGTCGACCAGGACGATGACGTAGTCGCAGGTCCGCTCCACGTCGGAGACCAGGTGGGAGGAGAGCACGACGCTCAGCTCGTGCTCGGCGACGGCCTCCATCAGGTCCTGCATGAACTCCCGTCGGGCGAGCGGGTCCAGGGCCGCGACCGGCTCGTCCAGGATGAGCAGTTCCGGGCGCTTGGCGATGCCCAGGGTGAGAGCGAGCTGCGCGCGCTGGCCGCCGGACAGCTTGCCGGCCCGCTGCTTAGGGTCCAGAGCGAGGCGACGGATCCGGTCGCGCGCCACGGCGTCGTCCCAGTTCGGGTTGAGGCGCTTACCGAAGTCGAGGTGGTCGGCGACGCTCAGCGCGGCGTAGGTCGGGGTGTCCTGGGCGACGAAGCCGACCTTGGACAGCTGTTCCACACTCTCGGCAGGACGGCCGCCGCACACCTCGATGGTGCCGGCCGTCGGGGTCAGCATGCCGGAGGCCAAGTTCAATAAGGTCGACTTGCCGGCGCCGTTGGGGCCGACCAGGCCGACCACCCGGCCGGCGGGGACGTCCAGGTCACAGTTCTGCAGCGCCCAGCGCCGCTTGTACCTCTTGCCCAGGCCCTGCGCTCGCAAGACAGCGCTCACGCTGCGTCCTTTCCGGCGGCGTCACGAAACGTGTTCACGAACAGCGCCTCGATGCTCTCCTCGTCGAGCCCGGCCAGGCGAGCTTTGGTCAGCCAGCGCTGCAGGTCCTTGCGCAGCGGTCCGTGCGCGGCGAGCGTGCCGTCGGCCAGCGTCCGGGTCACGAACGTCCCGACGCCGGGACGGGCGGCCACCAGACCGTCGTGCTCCAGCTCCCGGTACGCCTTGAGCACCGTGTTCGGGTTGATCGCCATCTGCTTCGCCACATCCTTGACCGTCGGCAGTCTGTCCCCCTCCTTCAGCAGGCCCAGGCGCAGTGCATGCCGCACCTGCTGGACCAGCTGCTGGTACGGGGGCAGGCCGGACCGGCCGTTCAGGTGGAACTCAATCACCGGTTCCTCCATTTACCTAGTTGCCTAGCACTATAGCTTTCTATGTCGGCCATTCGGCAAGGCGTGCACCGCGGCGCCGGCTACTGGCAAAGCCTGCTGGTGGCGGGCGACCCGGACCCGGAGTTCCGCACTCACCGCCACCTCTTCACCGTCAGACGGCCCTGGCGGCGAGGCTGCGTCGACGATCTGCTGCGCGACGTCGCCGACGACAAGGTGGCGGATGTCCTGATCACCGACACCCGGCTCCAGCGCATCCATCACCCCTACGACGGCGGCGCCGATGTCTTCCTCACCGCGACGGAAGAACGGGACCGGATGCGTAATCGGTACGCCACCTGGTTCTCGAGCCATTCGGCCGGTCTTTGACCGGATCGAGCTCGCGTCCGTGCTCATCGAACCTCGTGACCACGGCCCGGAAGTCCTTCAGGACATTGCTCGTCCGCTCGGCTTCGTTCCTTCGCTTGTACCTCGTCCTCCCGGAGCCGGAGGCCCGGACGCCCATCCACGTCGCTTCGGGACGAAGAGGCCGTGAGCCAGAGGCCGTCGCGCTCGGTCAGGGAACCGTCGGGGCTCAGTGTGTAGAAGCGCGGCGGGTCCATGGCTTCCACGGTTCCGCGCAGCTCCGTTTCCTGCTCTGCGGGACCGGGCCCATGTGGGTCCCGCACGTGGAATCCGTGCAGCTCGATGGCGCCCGCGTCGACGTCGTCGGGCTCGGGGCGGCCCTCCTGGATGAAGCCGCAGAGCGTACGCAGCGCGTCCTCGCCCAGGTCCAGGGGGTGAAAGGGCAGGGGGTACGGCTCTTCCTCCTCGCCGGGCCAGGGGACGATGTCCGCCGGGCGGTCCCCGGCCCAGTAGGGCAGTTCGAAGGGGAGCGGTTCGCCGATGTTCTCGATGATTCCGCTGTCCGGCGACAGGCTCAGGGAGCGGACGAGGCGCCCGTCCTCCCACACGGCGAACGCGAGCCAGTCGACGACGCTGTGCATGGCGTGCATGGCGTGCATGGCGTGCAGGACGAACCGTCGGCCGGCGCTCGCCGCCACGAGGTGTTCCGGGAGCTGGGAAGGGGCGTCGATCATCACTTCCCGATCACCGATGACCTCCACGCCCGGCCGGCTCGCCGCGTACACCGTCCCCTTCGGCGGGTACACGCCGTCCCCGAGGTTCGAGCCCTCGCACTCCTCGATCTTCCGGCCCGGGTAGAGCCGCCGCATCATGGCGGCCGTCCGGTCGGGGTCCGCCGCCCCTGCTCGCCGCAGCGACTCCGGCACGTCGCTGCCGGCGTACACCAGCAGTCCCGTCTTGGTTCCCAAAACCCCTCCCCAGAGTGTTGCCCTTGATGGCGGACGCACCACAGCCGCACGCTCTGACAACGAAGGTGACCCAGCCCGCCTGCCCGGCTGGGCCGCCTCTGTGTCGACTCAGGCCCCCGACACCGACCAGTAGCGACCGACAGTGAGGGAAGTGACGGAAGTGAGGGAAGTGGCAGAAGTGACGGACGAGTCACCGTCGCGGCCGTCGAAGCCCCGGATCGGAGGCCCCGGGTGGAACGCGTTTCCCCCTAGGGGTGGCGGTGCGGCAAGATGGGGTGTATCTGCCCACTGCCAGTTTCAAGCTGCCGGACGGTTTCTCTTGGCTGAGTTCATTTACACCATGCGCAAGGCGCGCAAAGCGCACGGCGAC
Source organism: Streptomyces sp. NPDC005774 (assembly GCF_042871645.1). Classification (NCBI taxonomy): domain Bacteria; kingdom Bacillati; phylum Actinomycetota; class Actinomycetes; order Kitasatosporales; family Streptomycetaceae; genus Streptomyces; species Streptomyces sp. NPDC005774. Next base: position 89,326 of record NZ_JBIAIV010000004.1, read on the forward strand.
AAGGTGATCCTCGACGACGTCACCCTGAGCTTCTACCCGGGGGCGAAGATCGGTGTCGTCGGCCCGAACGGTGCCGGTAAGTCGACCGTTCTGAAGATCATGGCGGGGCTGGAACAGCCGTCCAACGGTGACGCCTTCCTCACCCCCGGTTACACGGTGGGCATCCTGCTCCAGGAGCCCCCGCTGAACGAGGAAAAGACCGTCCTGGAGAACGTCCAGGAGGGTGTCGCCGAGGTCAAGGGCAAGCTCGACCGGTTCAACGAGATCGCCGAGCAGATGGCGACCGAGTACACCGACGCGCTCATGGACGAGATGGGCAAGCTGCAGGAGCAGCTCGACCACTCCAACGCCTGGGACCTCGACGCCCAGCTCGAGCAGGCCATGGACGCCCTGGGCTGCCCGCCCGGCGACTGGGCCGTCGCGAACCTCTCCGGTGGTGAGAAGCGCCGCGTCGCGCTCTGCAAGCTGCTGCTCGAGGCGCCCGACCTGCTGCTCCTCGACGAGCCCACCAACCACCTCGACGCCGAGTCGGTGAGCTGGCTCGAGCAGCACCTCGCCAAGTACGAGGGCACCGTCGTCGCCGTCACCCACGACCGGTACTTCCTGGACAACGTCGCCGGGTGGATCTGCGAGGTCGACCGCGGCCGCCTGCACGGCTACGAGGGCAACTACTCCAAGTACCTCGAGACCAAGGCCACCCGCCTCAAGGTCGAGGGCGCCAGGGACGTCAAGCGGCAGAAGCGCCTCAAGGACGAGCTCGATTGGGTCCGCTCCAACGCCAAGGGACGTCAGGCCAAGTCCAAGGCCCGTCTCGCCCGGTACGAGGAGATGGCCGCCGAGGCCGACAAGATGCGGAAGCTGGACTTCGAGGAGATCCAGATCCCGCCGGGTCCGCGGCTGGGCAGCATCGTCGTCGATGTGAACAACCTCAGCAAGGGCTTCGACGAGAAGCTGCTGATCGACGACCTCAGCTTCACGCTGCCGCGCAACGGCATCGTCGGCATCATCGGCCCGAACGGTGCGGGCAAGACCACGCTGTTCAAGATGATCCAGGGCCTCGAGGAACCCGACTCCGGGTCGATCAAGGTCGGCGACACCGTCAAGATCTCTTACGTCGACCAGAACCGCGCCAACATCGACCCCAAGAAGACGCTCTGGGCGGTCGTGTCGGACGAGCTCGACTACATCAACGTGGGCCAGGTCGAGATGCCCTCGCGGGCGTACGTCTCCGCCTTCGGCTTCAAGGGACCGGACCAGCAGAAGCCGGCCGGTGTCCTCTCCGGCGGTGAGCGCAACCGGCTGAACCTCGCGCTCACCCTCAAGCAGGGCGGCAACCTGCTGCTCCTCGACGAACCGACCAACGACCTCGACGTCGAGACCCTCAGCAGCCTGGAGAACGCGCTGCTGGAGTTCCCCGGGTGCGCCGTGGTCATCTCCCACGACCGGTGGTTCCTGGACCGCGTCGCCACCCACATCCTCGCCTACGAGGGCGAGTCCAAGTGGTTCTGGTTCGAGGGCAACTTCGACTCGTACGAGAAGAACAAGATCGAGCGGCTCGGGGCGGACGCCACACGTCCGCACCGCGCCACCTACAAGAAGCTGACCCGGGGCTGATCTCTTGCGGCACATCTACCGCTGCCCGCTGCGCTGGGCGGACATGGACGCGTACGGCCACGTCAACAACGTGGTCTTCCTCCGGTACCTGGAGGAAGCCCGTATCGACTTCCTGTTCCGCCCGGACAAGGACTTCCAGCAGGGGTCCGTGGTGGCCCGCCACGAGATCGACTACAAGCGGCAGCTCGTGCACCGGCACGCGCCCGTGGACATCGAGCTGTGGGTCACGCAGATCCGGGCGGCGTCCTTCACCCTCACCTACGAGGTGAAGGACGGCGACCAGGTCTACGTCCGGGCCTCCACGGTGATCGTGCCGTTCGACTTCGAGGCGCAGCGTCCGCGCCGGCTCACCCAGGAGGAGCGGGACTTCCTCCAGGAGTACACGGACGACGGCGACAGCGGGAGTGACGCTGCCGACACCGATCAGGAGGAGGCCGTCGCGGCATGACGGTGCTCCATCTCGCCGACGAGAGGGAGGCCGCGGACCTCGCGGCCTTCCTCTCCCGGCTGCTCCACTACGACCGTGGGGCCGCGGTGCGCCTCCAGGCGTCGGGCACCGCACTCGCCGTGTTCGGCCGGCCGCCCTCCTTCGAGGTGCTGGCCGTCCGCACCGTGCGGCTGGCCAAGCCGTACGAGGACGGTATCGACGTCACCCTGGACGTGACGGTGTCCGCCGGTGAACTGCTGGAGTCGGTGGACGAGACCGCTGTCACCGCCGCCGTGCCGGGCGCGGTGACCGGGCCGCCGTGGGCCGGGATGCTGCCTCCGCGCAGGGGCTGGCAGGCCGAACCCGGGCTGCCGGCACCGGACTCCCTGCGGGCGCTCGTCGCCGCCGCGGTCGCCGAATTCAAGGCGCGTACGGGCGAGTTGACGCCCGAGTCGCGTACCCGGGCCGAACTCGACCGGATCGGGCGGGAGATCTGGTCCCGCACGGTCGCCCGCACCGACCTTCCGGTGCGGGCCGTGCACGCGGCCCAGTCGCTGGGGTTCCTGCGGGCGGCGGCCACGTCCGCCGGCGCGGACGGCGACCCCGGCGAGCCGGTGCTGCTCGCCTCGGGCGCATGGCTCCGGCTGCGGACGCCGTACGGGTCGATCGCCCTGCGTCGGGCGGGAACGGCCGGGGCACTGGGGCTCAGCGTGCGCTGAACGCCGGTGTGCCCCCGGCGTGCCCCGGTATGTCCCGGTCCGCAGAGGGCTCGGCCCGGAGGGTGGCTCAGCCCGGGGAGTTGATCATCGAGGCCGCCGCGTACGTCATGTACTTCCACAGCGTCTGCTCGTGCTCCTCGGACAGGCCGAGTTCGTCGATGGCGTCGCGCATGTGCCTCAGCCAGGCGTCGTGCGCGGCCTGGTCGACCTTGAACGGCACGTGCCGCATCCGCAGCCGCGGATGGCCCCGGTTCTGGCTGTACGTGCTCGGACCGCCCCAGTACTGGATCAGGAACAGCGTGAACCGCTCCTCGGCCGGCCCGAGGTCCTCCTCCGGGTACATGGGGCGCAGCAGTGGGTCCCCGGCCACGCCCTCGTAGAAACGGTGGACGAGCCGGCGGAAGGTCTCCTCCCCGCCGACCTGCTCGTAGAACGTCTGCTCCTGAAGCGTGCCGCGCCGAATCTCTGTCACCCGTCCATGGTCTCAGACGGGGCGGCATAGGCCTCAAGCCCCAGGTCCCGCCGTTCTGCCCTTTGGTCCCCGTTCAGGGGCCCGTCCCGGGTCAGGCTCCGGGTCCCGCCCCGCCCCCGCCCCCGTGCCGGTGCCGGTGCCGGTGCTCGTACTGTGGAGGCATGGGTGGGCATGCTGCTCAGCGGGACCTGGACGACCTCGCCGGCTCGGCGCGGGCGGCGCTGGTGCGCGAGATCGCCGAGAGCGGGGCGTTCGACGCCGACCCGGTGTGGCGGGAGGCCTTCGAGGCCGTCCCGCGTCATCTGTTCGTGCCGTACTACTACGTGGGCGCCGTCGGCGGCTACGAGCGGCGGTGGGGCGAGAGCGCCGACCCCCGGGCGGGCGAAGCCTGGCTGCGCGGCGCGTACGAGGACGTCCCGCTGGCCATCCGGATGCGCGACGGCGAGCTGCTCTCCTCCAGCAGCCAGCCGTCCCTCATGGCGGTGATGCTCGTCGGACTGGGCGTCCGCGACGGCGACCGGGTCCTGGAGATCGGCACCGGCAGCGGCTACAACGCCGCCCTGCTCGCCCACCGGCTCGGTGACGACGACCTGGTCACCACCGTCGACCTCGACCCGGAGATCACCGAGTCGGCCCGTCGGCACCTGGACGCCGCCGGACACCACCCGGTGGTCGTCACCGGCGACGGTGCGTGCGGGGTGCCCGCACGCGCCCCCTACGACCGGATCATCGTGACCTGCACACTGCCGTCCGTGCCCGGCGCCTGGCTCGCCCAGTGCCGGCCGGGCGCCCGCGTCCTCGCCCCGTTCGCCACCGGCCTGATCGCCCTCACCGTGCACGGCCCGGGGCACGCCGAGGGCCGGTTCCTGCACACGCCCGCCTACTTCGTGCCCCTGCGCGGCGCGAACCGGTCGCGGGCGGTACGGGCCGCCGGGGCCGACCTCGCCGACCTCGCCGACGTGCCGCGCCGGGCCAGGGGCAGCGACCGGTTCCGGTTCCTGCTGGCGCTGACCGCGGGCAGCATCGGGGCCGGGGAGGCGTACGAGGTGTGGCGGCGCGAGGGACGGCCGCGGCGCGAGCGCTACGGCCTGACGGTCGGCGAGGACCGGTGCTGGGCGTGGCTGGACGACCCAGGAGGGCCGCACCGATGGGTGCTGCCCTCCTGAAGCCCTGAGCCCTGAAGCCCTGAGCCCTGAAGCTCTGAGCCTTGAGTCCCGAACGTGCCGCCGGCCGGGATTTCCCCGGCTCAGCCGCGGTGGATGGTGATCGTCGTCCAGGCGCCCACGTGGACGCGGTCGCCGTCCTGGAGCGGGACCGGGACGAACGGCTGAATCGGTTCCTCCGAACCGTTGACCGTCGTGCCGTTCGTCGAGTTCTGGTCGACGACCGCCCAGCTGCCGTCCGGCTGCTGCACCAGCACCGCGTGCTGGTGCGAGACGCCCGGGTCCTCCGGCGGTGTCGACAGGTCGATGTCGGGGGTGTCACCGGTGGAGTGGCGCCGACGGCCGATCGTGAGCTGGTTGCCGGTCAGGGCGCGCTGCTGCTCGGGCGAGTACGCGGGCAGGTTCAGGCCCGTGGCCTCGGGGCCGGAGCGGTGCATCATCGCCATGAAGTAATCGCGGTCCGGACCGATCGTCGCGGTCCAGGTCACCGGGGACTGGGGCTGCTGCGGGAAGCCGCCGGGACCGGGCGGCGCCTGGGTCGCGCCGGGTGGCGGGTAGCCGTAACCACCGTGCTGCCCCTGCCCGTGCTGCCCCTGCCCGTGCTGCCCCTGCCCGTGCTGCCCCTGCCCGTGCTGCCCCTGCCCGTGCTGCCCCTGTCCGTGCTGACCGGGGCCGTTCGGACCGCCCTGGCCGCCACCGGGACCGCCGGACGGCGGAGGGATGACCCAGTCGTCGTCGCCGCCGAAGGCGGGACCACCCTGCTGCGGAGGCCGGCCGGTCTCCTGCGGGAATCCGGGCGGGGCCGGCGGACCGGACCGGTACGCCTGCGGAGCACCAGGACCGTTCGGGCCACCGGGGCCTCCGTATCCGCCCTGACCGCCCTGACCACCCGGTCCGCCGTGCGGACCACCGGGGCCACCAGGACCGTTCGGGCCACCGGGCCCACCGGGGCCTCCGTATCCGCCCGGTCCGGGCGGTGGCGGTACCGGGCGCGAGGGGTCGCCGCCGAAGCCGGGCGGGCCCGGCGGGATCGGCTCGGCCGGCCGGTTCACCTGTGACGGACGGGAGCCCTGGTAGTCGTAGGAGTCACCACCGTTGCCACCGCCGTACGGCGGGCCGGGCGGGGGCTGCTGCTGGTATCCGCCGTGACCACCCTGGCCACCGGGTCCGGAGCCACCGGGTCCGGAGCCGCCGGGTCCGGGCCCACCCGGGCCGGGACCGCCGGGACCGCCGGGGCGCGGGGCTGCCGGGGTGTACGAGGTCGCCGTGTTCGTCAGGAAGTTCCACCGGCATTCTTCGCAGAACGGCGCGGCGCCCTCACGGGGCGTGCGGCACTGCGGGCACAGCTCCGCTCTGCCGCCGGGACCGCCGGGACCACCGGGACCGTTCGGGCCCCCGGGGCCTCCGTATCCACCGGGGCCGCCGGGACCGTTCTGGCCGCCCGGGGGCGGGAATCCGTAGCCACCGCCGGGGGGAGGGGGAGGAGGGGGCGGCGGCACGGACCCCGCCATGCGGTGGCCGCACACCTCGCACCAGTCCTCGGAACCCGACTGGTGTCCGTTCGGGCAGGTCGGCATGTCGGCGCTTCCCCCTCTCCTTGTCCGGTCGCTTCCGACCGAAGTTCTCCGGCTCGAGGCCGGGCTCGTTCAACTCGCGTTCACTTCTTTACACGAACAGTCTTGGTGGACCGGGTTTCGAGTGTCATCTCGTCGGCCTCCTCGACCCTCGCTTTCAGTCGCACAGTACCGGTCGCGGCGTCGACCACGTCCACCACCTTCGCAAGCAGTTTCGCAGTATCGGCGTTGCCGGAGACACTCGCGAGCTGGACGGCCCGGCCCAGTTTGGATGTTGCTCCGTCGAAATCACCCGCTTTGCGCAAATCAAGGCCCTGTTGGATGACTTGGGCCAGTTCGGCCTGTCCGGTGTAATGGGCGACTTGGGGGTTGATGGACGTCGAAGAGGCCATGTCGTCCGTCCACACGGCTCGTACCAGACCCTGCGCGCCGAGCTTCTGGACGCCCTCCGCGCCGCTCCCGGCCGAGGCGCCGGCGGGCTGCGGGATGATCAGCGAGAGCCGGGCGGCGAGCATCTCCCGCCCCACGTCCGCGGCCGGAACCTCGACGCAGACGTGGTAGTCACGGGACTCGTCGCCCCAGGAACCCAGCGGGTAGTCGCCCGCGCGGGGGCCGGCCTCGGTGCGCCGCCCGGTCAGCTCCTCGACCGTCGGCGCGACCTGTTTGACGAATCTCACGGCCGCGCCCAGCGGGGTCCAGAGCCGCAGAGCGACGTCCGCGACCTCCTTGCCCATCGCCGTTTCCATCATCCGTGTGAAGTCGTCGGCGAGTCCGGCCGGATCGGCGACGATGTCGGCGCTGCCGAGGAGGCCGGAGGCGATCGCTGTGACTTCTTTCACGTCCCAGTCGGTGCCCACGCCACGGGCGTCGCAGGTGAACCGTCCGGCGCACGCCTCCAGGGCCGCCTTCAGGTCCTCGGGCGACTCGTGCTCGTTGCGTCCGTCGGTGAGCAGGATGCCGTGCCGGATCGCCACGTCCGCCGACGCCAGCAGCCGGTCGGCCAACTTGAGCCAGGTGCCGATGGCCGTGCCCCCGCCCGCGTTCAGCGTGCGCAGCGACCGCTTGGCCTGCTCACGGGTGGCGGCGTCGGCGACCGCGAGCCGCCCGGCGCCGGGATAGACCTCCTTGGCGACATGTGTGCCGCCGACCACCGCGAAGTGCACGCCGTCGCGCAGGGCGTCGATCGCGGCGGCCGTGGCGTCGCGGGCGTTGCGCATCTTCGTCGGCGGATAGTCCATCGAGCCGGAGCAGTCGACCATGAGGACCACGGCCGCCGACGGCCCCTCACCCGGCGTGTAGAGGTGGGGTGCCGCCACCGTGCTGCCGACGGTGCCGCCGCCGGTCGCGGTCACGGTGACGATGGCGTTGACCTCGCGGCCGCCCTCCGGCAGATACTCGTTCTGGTACACGTCCACCGAGAACTGCGGCACGTTCGACTTCGCGAAATTGGCCATGCCTGCTTCTCTCCCCCTGGAGAACCCCGACGAACGGGGCGACGACAGAAGGCGGACCGGTCCCCTCCGGTTCGCCGGTGCTTGTCCGCAGCTCCCCTACGGTTCCCTGCGGCTTTCCCTGTACCTTCCCCGTCAAGGGCCTGCCGTACGCGGCCTCAGGCCGATCCTGCCCCCTACGGCACGGCCGGGAACGGCACGAGGGCCACTGTTACGTTGTCGTGGCCCCCGCCGTCGAGGGCGTGTCCGAGCAGGACCCGCGCACCGTGCAGCGGGCGGACGGCGGCGTCGACGGGAACGGCCCGGGCCATCTCCTCGACCGACTCCGCGTAGTTCCACAGCCCGTCCGTGCAGACCACGACGACTCCGGGCCGGTCCGGCTTGAACGACGCGGTGTGCGGATCGAGTTCGTAGGCGTCGGCGCCGAGCCAGCCGGTGATCGCGTGGGCGCGCTGGTCGGCGTACGCCTCGGCCTCGCCCATCAGGCCCGCGGCGACCATCTGCGCGGCCCACGAGTCGTCCTCGGTGAGCCGGGCCGGGGGGGCGGCGCGGTCCACCGGGACCCAGTACACGCGGCTGTCGCCGACCCAGCCGACGACCAGCAGACCGTCCGTCACCACGGCGCCGACGAAGGTGCAGGCCGGGGAGTTCTGGTGCGGGGCGCGCTCCCGTTCCGTCTCGGGCTCGTCGGCCAGCGCGTTGACCGCGTCCGACGCGGCGATGATCGCCTCGTGCATCGCCTGCTGCGGGTGCGTGCCGCGCGGCAGGGCCGCGAGCAGCGACGCGCTCGCCACCCGGGCCGCGGCCAGCGAGGCCTCGTCGGGCCGGGTCGCGGAGGAGACGCCGTCGCAGACGATCGCGACGGAGGCGGGGGAGCCGTCGGGCAGCGTGGTGGTGCCGATGCCGAAGGAGTCCTCGTTGCGGTGGTGGCGCAGGCCGCGGTCGCTGACCGCGGCCAGCGGGCCGCATTCCTGTTCCATGTGGTCCCGTTCGCGTGGCTGGGCGTGGCCGCAGTTCTCGCAGTAGCCGTCGTCGTCCACCCTGCCCGCACGACAGGCCACGCACACGGTGCTGCCCGGGGCGGCCGAGCCCTGCTCGCCGCCCTGCTCGGCGGCCACGCGCGGGTCCGGGGCCTGCAGCGGGTACTCCTCGGGTTGCGTGCCCGGACCGGCGACGGGCTGCGCGCCCGGCCGAGGGACCTGCTGGGCGCGCGGCTGCGGGACCGGGTCGGCGATCGGGGCGGCGACCGGCTGGGCCGGGCGGTCGAAGCGCACGCCGGAGGACCGGGGCGCCCCGGCGGCCGGAGCCGTGGCGGGGGGCGCAGCGGGCGGGGGCGGTGGCACGGGCGCGGAGTGCTGGGAATGGGGGTGGGGGTGGGGGTGGGAGCGGGGGTGGCCGGTCAGTGGGAGGCCGGCCGAGTCGGTGCCCGCCAGGTCCGCGGGCCGGTGCGTCGGGGCGGACACGCCGGAACTGTCCGGGCGGACGCCGGGCCAGTCCGGCTCGGTCGGCATCGGCGCCGACGCCGGACGAGCCGCCGGGGGCGCCGGGGGTGCGACCGGGGGTGGGGGCGGGGGTGCCCCGCGCTCCGCCGGACTCGGCGACGGCACCGCGCCGTTCCCGGCCTTCCCTGCGTTCCCGGTGTTCATGGCGTTCCCGGTGTTCATGGTGATCGTCGGATGGTCCACCGGCGGTGCCGGGACGGCCGACAGGTCGTATCCGCACGCACCGCAGAATCGATCACCCGGTTCGAGGGGTTCCTCGCAGCTCGGGCATTTCGACAGAGCGGCTTGCTGGGGCATCTGCGACATCAACTACACCCACGTCCGGGGGCGGTAACGGTTGGCACGTTCCACCAGGTCGATCCTCTCCTCACCGCTCCGCGCCAGCCGGGCCAGCGTGCGGTACGAGCGCTCGAGTCCGAAGCGCAGGTTCCGCTCGTCCAGTCCGCTGCCGAGCAGTGTCCTTCCCCCGGCGGCGTTCCGCTGCCCCCGTCCCGGCGGAGCCGGAAGCGGAAGCGGAACGGAACCCTGGCCCCCGGAGAGTACCCAGTCGAGCGCGCAACCGAGGACCTCGGCCGCCAACTGCTCCCGGCGCGCCGGATCCAGACCGTACGACTCCAAGGCCTCGACCTGGCCCGCCGCGGCACTCAGGTCGTCAAGGAACGGTACGTCGCCCGCGGTCGCGGTCCGCCCCCGCAGCCGGGCGCGTACGGACGCCACCCGCGCGGCCGTGTATTGGATCGACGACTCCGGCACCGACACCAGCGTCCGTACGGCGCCGCTCCGGTCACCGGTGGCCAGCCGTACCCGGGCCAGGCCGAACGCCGCGCTCACATGGCTCGGGTCGGTCGACCACACCAGGCGGTAGTACTCGGCGGCGTTGTCGAGCTGGCCCAGCACCTCGGCGCAGAGGCCGAGCGCCAGCTTCGGCGCGATCTCGCCCGGGAAGGCGTCGTAGATCGCGTCGAAGGCGAGTGCGGCGCCCTCGTGGTCGCCGGTGACCAGGGCGGCGACCCCGCGGTACCAGACCACCCGCCAGTCGTCGGGTTCCTGCTCCTCCAGGGTGCGCAGCGCGACCAGCGCGGGCTCCGGCTCGCCGGTCTCCAGCCAGGCACGCACCTGCCGCAGCCGGGTTTCGGTCGACGGCGCGGGCGTCGCGGCCAGGGCGTTGACCAGCTCCGCGGGCGCGGACGCCAGCAGCCCCGCGAGGAAACCGGCGTTGGGGTCGGCCGGGTCGATGAGTGGGACGGGCAGCGCGAGCGCCGCCGCGGGGGTGTCGACGGACTTGACGAGGCCCGGGACGGCACCCGAGGGGGTGCCCGAGGTGCCCGAGGCACCGGGCTGTCCGCCCGCCGCGCCCCCACCGCCCGCCGCGACGCCGCCCCCGCCTTCGGGGAGCTGCTCGGGCCGCTCGGGCCGCGTGAGCTGTGTGACCTGCGTGAGCCGTCTGCGTCCCGGCCCTCTTCGGGGCATCACGCGCGCCCCCAGCCGGGACACGTCGCCGTACGACGCCGGGAACAGCTCGGTGTCCGTCACCCGCAGCTCCGGACCGAACAGGGTCGACAGGGCGGGGCGGGCGCGGCCCGACTGGAGCGAGACGACCTCGCGCAGGACGCCGGTGAGCTGCTCGGCCATCTCCTGCGCGGAGGCGAACCGGCGGTCCGGGTCGGGATCGGTGGCGCGGACCAGCAGCCGGTAGAACGACTCGTACTGCCGGAAGACGTCGATGTGGTCCGGGTCGGGCAGCGAGTCCGCGTAGACGTTCGTGTAGCCCTGGAAGTCGAAGGTGAGGACGGCGAGCGTCCGGGCGACCGTGTACAGGTCGGAGGCGACCGACGGGCCGACCTCGGCGACCTCCGGGGCCTGGTAGCCGACCGTGCCGTAGATGGCCGACTCGTCGTCGTCCGCCCGGCGCACCGCGCCCATGTCGATCAGCTTGAGCTCGTCCTCGGTCTGTATCGCGTTGTCGACCTTGAAGTCGCAGTACAGCAGGTTGCGGGAGTGCAGGTGCCCCAGCGCCTCGAGCGCCTCGATGCCGTACGCGCACGCCTGCTCCACCGGCAGCGGGTCCCGCCTGCCGTCCGGTGTGCGGCGGCCGTTGGCGATCTCCTTGAGGGCCTTGCCGCCGACGTACTCCATGACGATGTAGCCGTCCAGCGAACCGGTGCGCTGGTCGAGGTGCTCCACGAAGTTGTAGATCCGCACGATGTTGGCGTGCTCGATCTCCGCGAGGAAGCGCCGCTCGGAGATCGCCGCCTCCATCGCGTCCTGGTCGCCCGTGTCCAGCAGGCCCTTGAGGACCACCCAGCGGTCCGAGACCGCCCGGTCCACGGCGAGATAGATCCAGCCCAGGCCGCCGTGCGCCAGACAGCCGACCACCTCGTACTGGCCGTGCACCACATCACCGGCCCGCAGCTTCGGGACGAACGAGTACGGGTGGCCGCACTTGGTGCAGAAACCCTCCGTACGGCCCGGCCGGCCGACCCGCACACGGCCCACCTGGGCGCCGCAGTCCGAGCGGGAGCAGAATCGCTTCCGCTCCGGCACCTCGGGGTTGTCCAGCACCATCGCGCGCGGGTCGGGCCGCGGGATCGGCGGGACCTGGACCAGCCCCGCGCCCAGCCGGCCCCGGCCGGAGGAGCCGCCGACGGACCCGGAGCTGCGCACCGACACCGAGCGGTCGGCGCCGTCGCCGCCCTGGAGCGAACGGGAAAGCCGCCCGGACACCGAGCGCCGTGACTTCGCCGACTGCGACGGCTGGGACGACGTACGCGAACCGCGGCTGCCGGTACGGGCACTGCCGCTGGAACCGCCGGAACCGCGAGCACCCCGTGAGCTGCGCGAACCACGCGACTCCGGGCCGCCGACGGTGACGCCGGTCGGGGCCGAGCCGACCTCCCCGGTCGGTGACACGACCGGGGCGAGCCCGCAGGTGTCGCAGTACAGCTCGCCGCCGCCGACGTCCTCGTAGGCGCCCTCGCAGCCGGGACGCTGACAGACACGGGGCGCCGCGGCGGCGGCCTGCGACGACTGCGCCTGCTGCTCCCCGTTCCCGCTCTGTTCCTGGGTCCCGTTCCGCTCCCCGGAACCACCGTCGGGCTGTCCCTGGGGCCGGCCCTGGTGGTGCGTCCGGTTCTCCGCCTGACTCATGCGCCTGCCTCCCCCTCGTCACTCATGCGTCGGCCCCCCACGCTCCTCGGGCGCGCCCCGACCGGACTGCCCGTACGGGCCGGACTGGCCGGGCACCCGTTGCGGCACCGTACCGAGGAGTTCGGCGGCGGCGTGCTGGTAGCGCAGCACCGCCTCCCCGGCGACCCGCAGATCGCAGGGCGCGCTCCACAGCATGCGGCGCGCCTTCTCGTACCGCTCGGCCAGCACGGTGTCCTCCGCGAGGCCGTGCCGGGCGACCTTCGCCTTGTACGCGTCGAGCCGGCCGCGCAGCTCGGCGCGGATCGCCAGCGGCGCGGTGACCGCGGTCAACGACTCGCGGGCGCGCACCAGTTCGTCCTCCGCCTTCTGCTCAAGGGACTCCAGGAGCGGGGACAGCCGGTGCCACTGGGCGTGCCTGCGGTACTCGGCGGCCGTAGCCAGCTGTTCCTGCAGCACGGTCGGCGGGCCGCTGACGACCGGCACCTCCGTCGCGGCGATCTTCGCGAGCACCTCGCCGCGCGCCGTGCGCGCCTCGGCGAGCGTACGGTCGGCGCGCGAGAGGACGTCCCGCAGCCGCACGATCCGCTTCTCGGAGTCCTGGCGGACCGCGAGCACCGCGTCGATCTCGCGGCGCACCTCCTCCAGGGCGCGCGCCTCGCGGTCGTACACCGTCGTGTCCGGCCGGCCGCCGCCCGGCGCCGAACTGCCCTCCAGGGGCTTCCAGAAGGCCAGCGGGTCGGAGATCACCTGTTCGCGCAGCCGGGTCAGGGTGCGGGTGATCCGCTCCAGGTCGTCGCCCGCCGGATGCTCGCCGGGACGGACCCCTACGGGGTGGGCGAGTCTGCGGGTGCGCTGGAGTTCGGCGGCCAGGAGATCTATCCGCGCGGGCAGCGCCGACCACACCGCGTCCGAGGCGACGACCATGTCCAGCGAGGACGCGTACAGCTCGTTCATCAGCTCGACCAGCGCGGCCAGCGAGTAGCGCTCGCTGAGGCGGCCCGCACGGCCGTGGAGCGTCGGCGCGTTCGTGTTCGCGGTGGCCGAGCCCGCGACCGTTACGCACTCGCCGCGCAGCAGCTCCGTCAGCTCCGCCAGGTCCTCACGGCTGGACCAGCGGCGCCGGGCGCGGATCTCGCGGGCGGTGTGCAACGCGCCGGAGTACGCGTCGAAGTACGTCCACAGCAGCGTGATCGAGGCCTCGGTGGCCTGCCAGCGCTCCTCGGTACGGCCGGTGAGACGGGCACCCTCCAGGAGTCTGCGGCCCGCGTGGTCCTGCAGGGCGAGGAGCGAGGTCTCGACCGCCTCGTGCTCCGCGCCGAGCCGCGCGAGCGCACGGTCCACCTCGTCCCGGTCCATCACCGGCCCGGTGGGATCCGTGTCGCCCATCGATCACCTCTCGCTGCGGGTCGGTCGTCGACGTTCGGTCGTCAATGTTCGGTCGTCAATGTTCGGTCGTTGACGTTCGTGCGTGGTCCTGTGTGCGTCTCTCTGTCCGCGCGGTGGGTTGACGGGAGGTCAGCTCACGCGCAGGTACTCCGGTGCCGGTGGTTCGGAACTGCCCGGATCACTGCCCAGTGTCTTCGACAGCCAACGCTTGTACGAGGCCTGCCATCCGTTCGCGGTGTCCTCGCCGAAGTCCACCAGGACCTGGTTGACCCGGCGGACCAGGTCGTCCGCGTCGTCCTTCATCGCCACGCCGTAGTACTCGGTCGTGAAGGAGTCGCCCTTGAGTTCCACCGTCGGGTCCTGCGCGGCCTGGCCGCCGGCGAGCGCGGCGTCGGTGACGACCGCGTCGACCTCGCCGAGCTGCAGCCGTACCAGGCAGTCGAGCTGGTTGGGAACGGTGGTGCGGATGTCGGCCGACCGGGGGAGGGCGCCCCTCGCCTTGTCCGCCTCCAGGTTCGCGTACGCGGTGGAGCCCGCCGCCGTGCAGATCTTCCGGCCCGCGAGCGTGGGGCCGTACCCCTGGACCGGGGAGATCTTCGGGGCCAGGACCTGCTGTCCCGTGGTGAAGTACGGGGCGGAGAACGCCACGTCCTCCAGGCGTTCGCAGTTGATCGTCATGGTGCGGACGATCATGTCGACCCGGCCGTCCTGGATCGCCGGGATGCGCTGGTCGGTGGGGATCGCCTTGAACTGGACCGCGTCCCGGTCGCCGAGTATGTCCTCGGCGATGCGGTGCGCCAGGTCGATGTCGAAGCCCTCGAGCCGGGTGCCGCCCCCGCTGTTGGGGTCGCGGTAGCCCCAGCCGTAGCTGTTCTGGTCGATGCCGACGACCAGCTTCCGCTTCTCGTCCGGGCGGGCCTTGATCGCGTCGATGACCTGGCCGTCGGTGTCGGAGGGGGTCAGGGTCTGCTTCTCGGGATCGTCGCACTCCTCGGCCGCCTTCGCGTCCATGGCGTCGGTCACGCCCTGTCCGGCGGTCCTCGGCTCCTCGCCGGGCCCGGAGGAGGACTTGGTGCTGGTCAGCACCAGCGCGAAGATCAGCGCGAGCGCGCAGAGGGTGGCCATCGCGCCCACCCCGCCCCAGCCCCGCAGGCCAGCCCGCAGACGTCGTACGTTCCTCATCACGCCCCCCTCCGCTTCACCCTTCACCGGTCCTGCGGTCATCGGTTCTCCGATCACCGGTACTCCGACAGCCTGCGGCCGATACCCAGCGCCGCGCCCGCCGCACCCAGCACGGCGAGGCCCGCGGCGCCCTGGGGGAGGCCCGTCAGCGCGTCCCGGCCGCCGGTGGCCGCCTCCTCGAATTCGCGCCTCTCGTGCGTCAGCGCCGAGGCCAGGCTCTCGTCGACGCCGTCGAAGCACTCGCCGGTCGCACCCTTGCCGCCGATCACCAGGTCCAGCGCCTCCTGGTAGTTGCCGTTCCCGTCCTGCTCGCGGGCGGCCGCGTGGCGCTTCTTCCACTCCGTCATGTTGCTCACGGCGGCGGCCACCGGCTTCTCGCCACTGCTGTCGTCCGCGAGTTCACCGGCCCGGGCGAGGCCCTTGCCGAGGGCTTCCATGTCGTGCTGGAAGTCGTAGTCGTAGGCGTCGTACGCCTTGTCGCCGACCTTCGTCGTCTCGGCGCCGCGGGCCACCAGCGTCAGGTTCTCGTTGCCGCGTGCCTTCAGGGAGGCGATGCGGGCCTCGTGCAGCACGCCGAGCGAGCGGACGCCGTGGGCGTAGGAGCCGTTCAGCCCCGAGCGGGCGAGACTGTGGCCGACGACCAGCCAGAGCAGCACGACCGCCGCCGCGGCGGTGGCCGCGACCAGGCCGTGGTTGAGCACCCGGTGGGTCCGCAGGTACGTACGACGCTGGACCCAGGTGAGCGCGGCGAGGGCGGCCGCACCGAGCGCGATCGCGGCCCACGGGTAGGGGGTCGCGTCCGCGTAGTCGGCGTCGAGGCGCTCGGTCTCCTTCTGGTAGAGCTCCTCCGCCGCGGGGAGCATCTCCTCCTGCATCTTCTCGTTCGCGTACCGCAGATAGGCGCCGCCCACCGGATAGCCCTGCCGGTTGTAGGTACGGGCGCGCTCCACCAGGCCCTTGTACTCGGGCAGCAACCGGTTGAGTTCGGTGATCGTCACCGCCGACGAGGAGCCCGGGTCGGAGTTGGCCGCGGCGTTGACGAGTTTGGCGGCGGCGGTACGGATGCCCTTCTCGTACCGGTCCCGGGAGGCGGCGGTCTCCTGGCCCCCGGCCAGGAAGCCGCTGGAGGCGGCGGTGTTGGCGTCCGCGAGGGAACGGTAGATGTCGGCGGCGTCCGAGGCGAGCGGCTGGCTGCGGGTGAGGACGTCGTCCGCCGCCGCGGCCCGCTCGGCCATCTGCCAGGCGGCGACCGTGCCGAAGGCGATGACGAGGGCGGCGAGGACCGCGCCGATGACCCTGAGACGGCCGGGTTCGGTGGCGGCGGCCTCGCGCAGCCGGACGGCCCCCTCGACGAACGCCGTGCGCCGGGGCGCTTCCGGCTGCCGGGACGCCGGGAGTCGCGGGTCGCCGGATGTCTGCCGCGGGGCCGGGACGCCGCCCGGCCCGGACCGCGGCGGCACGGCGGGCATGGCGGGCGTCGCGGGCGCGGCCGCGCCCGGCGGTGCCGCGCCGCCGCTCGGCGTGTGGGTCACTTGACCTCCCCCGTGGTCATTCGTCCCCGCAAGTATCGCCGCAGGAGGCGACATATGCACCGGCCTTGGCGCGATCTTGATCCGACGGCCGTACGGTCACCGGGAATTCCGGCTCACGAGCGAGCCCCGAACGACCCCGGAGCACTCTCCCCGCACCACCCCTGCCCACGAACACGCCGGGGGAATCCGGTTGGTTCCGGGCGGAGTTCGCGGGCTTCCGGAGAGCCGGGGCCGAGAGCTGCCCGGCGGGTTCACCGGAGCCCCGGGCCCGTCTCCGGCCCTCGTCCTGTCATCCGCCCGCTCACCTGTCCGACCACCCACCCACCCACCGGCTTGACCGCCCGCCGACTCGACCACTTACCCACCGGCTTGACCGCCCGCCCGCCGACTCAGCCGCCCGCCGACTCGCCCGCCCGCCCGACCAGCTCCCCACTCGACCACCCGCCCGGCTCCTGCGCCTGTTCGGAGGGTGAGGGCGGGAGCAGCCGGCAGCGCGTGCCTCTTGGGGGAGCGAGCACCCGCTCCCCGCGCCTCGCTCGCCCTGCCCCGCTCCACCCAGCTCTGCCCCACCCCCGGCAAGTTTTCCTACTCCTGCTCGTAATAGGCCCGCAGCCGGTCCTGGGCGCTCGGTGGGGCCGTCAGGCGGTCCAGGCCCAGGAGGGCCGCGCCCAGGACCGGGGCGGCGGTGACGACCCGGGGGACGGCCTTGGGCGCGCGCTCGGCGAGCAGGGCGCGGATCCGGTCGTCCAGCCGGGGATGCCGGGCGGCCAGGACGCTGCCGCCCAGCAGGACGGGTGTCTCCTCGGCGAGCAGGTCCAGGCGGGTCAGTGCCACGACCGCCATCGCCGCCACCTCGTCGGCCTGGCG
The DNA here is from genome assembly GCF_042871645.1 of Streptomyces sp. NPDC005774. Classification (NCBI taxonomy): domain Bacteria; kingdom Bacillati; phylum Actinomycetota; class Actinomycetes; order Kitasatosporales; family Streptomycetaceae; genus Streptomyces; species Streptomyces sp. NPDC005774. Next base: position 106,362 of record NZ_JBIAIV010000004.1, read on the forward strand.
GTCGACGATCGCCTCCGCGACCGGATCGCCGCCGGCCGCCGTGGCGAAGAGCACCGGTGCCAGTTCGTGACGGCGCCGGGGCGCGAGGCGCTCCAGGTGCAGGGCCTCGATGAGGGCCGGCATGTCCGGGAGGCCGAAGTGTGCCGGGAGGGTGCCGGCGAGGGCGGTGGCGGGACCGCGGCCGTCCTCGGCGCGGGCGGCGTGCCACAGGGCCTCCTCCGCAAGGGCCCAGCCGCCGCCCCAGTCGCCGGAGACGCGGCCGAGCGCCGGGAAGCGCGCGGTGCGGCCGTCCGGGCGCATGCCGACGCAGTTGATGCCCGCCCCGCACACGACGGCCACCCCGCGGGGCTCGGTGACCCCGGCGCGCAGGACGGCGAAGGTGTCGTTGCGGACCTCCACGGTCCCGCCCCAGCCGCGTGCCGCCAGAGCCGCCGTCAGCCGCTCCTCCTCGACGGGGAGGTCCGCGTTGGCCAGGCAGGCCGAGACGTGTGCGACGCGGGAGACACCGGCGGCGGTGAACGCGGTGGTGACGGCCCGCGCCAGTGCGTCCACGGCGGCCTCCACACCGACCGTCGGCGGCCGGAAACCCCCGCCCCGGGCGGTGGCCAGGACCTCGCCGTCGTGGGCGACCACGGCGACGTCCGTCTTGCTGTTGCCGGCGTCGACGGCGAGGACGCCCGCGGTCACGCCCGCGGTCACGCCCGCCGTCACGCCCGCGGTCACGCCCACGTGAGGTGCTCCCGGTTGTGTGCGACGAGCCGGTCGGTGAGCTTCTCGGCGTACGCGTACTGGCCGATCAGGGGATGGGCGAGCAGGGCGCGGAAGACCCGTTCGCGGCCGCCGCGCAGGGCCGCGTCGAGCGCCAGGTCCTCGTAGGCGGTGACGTTCGCCATCAGGCCCGCGAAGAGGGGGTCCACGCGCGGAACGGGCAGCGGGCTCGCGCCCTCGGTGCCCACGGCCGCCTGCACCTCGATCACCGCGTCCTCGGGGAGGAACGGCAGCGTGGAGCCGTTGCGCGTGTTCACCACCTGGTACGGGCTGCCGGCACCGCGCAGCAGGGCCGCCGCCAGGTCCACGGCCGCCTCGGAGTAGTAGGCGCCGCCGCGCTCGGCCAGCAGCGCCGGCTTCTCGTCGAGGGCGGGGTCGGCGTAGAGGGCGAGCAGCCGGCGCTCCATGCCGGCCACCTCGGCGGCCCGGGACGGCTTGGTGCGCAGCTCCCGTACGACCTCGTCGTGCGCGTAGTAGTACCGCAGGTAGTACGAGGGGACCACGCCCAGCCGGTCCAGGACGGCGCGGGGCAGCCGGAGGTCGGCGGCGATCGCGTCGCCGTGCTCCCGCAGCAGCTCGGGCAGGACGTCCTCGCCCCCGGGGCCGCCCCGGCGCACCGCGGTCTCCCAGGTGAGATGGTTCAGGCCCACGTGGTCGAGGTGCAGCCCGGCGGGGTCGACGCCGAGGTGTGCGGCGAACTTCCGCTGGAGTCCGATGGCGACGTTGCACAGCCCCATCGCCCGGTGCCCGGCCTCCAGCAGCGCCCGGGTGACGATGCCGACGGGGTTGGTGAAGTCGATGATCCAGGCGTCCGGGTTGGCGCGCCGGACCCGTTCGGCGATGTCGAGCACCACCGGGACGGTGCGCAGCGCCTTGGCCAGGCCCCCGGCACCGGTCGTCTCCTGGCCGACGCAGCCGCACTCCAGCGGCCAGGTCTCGTCCTGCTGCCTGGCCGCCTGCCCGCCCACCCGCAGCTGGAGCAGCACCGCGTCGGCGCCGTCCACGGCCGCGTCCAGGTCCGACGTGGTGACGATCCGCCCGCCGTGCCCCTGACGGGCGAAGATCCGGCGGGCCAGACCGCCCACCAACTCCAGCCGGTCCGCCGCCGGATCGACCAGCACCAGCTCCTCGACCGGCAGGCTGTCCCGCAGCCGGGCGAAGCCGTCGACGAGTTCGGGCGTATAGGTCGAACCCCCGCCGACCACGGTGAGTTTCACGAAATCAACCCTTTCAGCCGTTTCAAGAGGGCGTGCGGAGCAGGTTCCCGGGGCGGACGCGGGCCCGTCTCGGCTGGGCGAGGGTTTTTATCAGGAAGGTTTCCTGTCGGACGGAGAGGAAGGGGGAAAAGTAGATCAAGGCGGAGGGAGCGTCAAGAGGGGGAGCGGCCGAACGCGGAAGAGGGCGGTACCCGGGGTTCCCGGATACCGCCCTCTTGGAGCACTGCTCGACGCACTGCGTCCTCCGCCGTGCCGCCGGCCGCTTGCTCCCGCTTGCTTCCTCTTGCTTCTGCCTACTTCTTCGTGCTCGGTGGCGGGGTCAGCGGGGACGCCGCGATGGACTGCGGCGAGATGCTGCTCGCGTACGCGGACGGGGGCGCGACGGACGCCGCCGGGTCGGGGCCCTCCATCTCCACCGGGGCGGTGGCGCCCCCGACGATGCGGATGCCGGCCGCGTCGAAGGCGCGTTTGATGCGCCAGCGCAGCTCTCGCTCCACGGTCAGGGACTTGCCGGGCATGGTCTTCGCCGAGACGCGAACCACCATCGAGTCCAGCAGGACGGAGTCGAGGCCGAGGATCTCGATGGGGCTCCACAGGAGCTCGTTCCAGGGATCCTCCTTGCTCATCCTCTCGGCGACGGCGACGAGGGTGGCCTTGACGTGGTCCAGGTCCTCGTCCGCGCGGACGGTGACGTCGACGTTGGCGGTCGCCCAGCCCTGGGAGAGGTTCCCGATGCGCTTGACCTCGCCGTTGCGCACGTACCAGATCTCGCCGTCGGCGCCGCGCAGCTTGGTCACCCGCAGGCCGACCTCGATGACCTCGCCGGTGGCGACGCCCGCGTCGACGGTGTCGCCGACGCCGTACTGGTCCTCGAGGATCATGAACACGCCGGAGAGGAAGTCCGTCACCAGGTTGCGGGCACCGAAACCGATCGCCACACCGGCGACACCGGCCGAGGCCAGCAGCGGGGCCAGGTTGATCTGGAAGGTGCCCAGGACCATCAGCGCGGCCGTGCCCAGGATCAGGAACGACGCGACCGAGCGCAGCACCGAGCCGATCGCCTGCGAGCGCTGGCGCCGCCGCTCGGAGTTGACCAGGAGCCCGCCGAGCCCGGTGCCGTCCACGGCCTGGCCGGTCCGGGACATCCGGTCGATGAACTTGGTGATCGCCCGCCGCACGACCACTCTCAGCACGGTGGCTATCACCACGATGAGCAGGACCCTGAGCCCGATCGCGAGCCAGGTGGACCAGTTCTCCTCCACCCAGCCGGCGGCGTTGGTGGCGCTCTCGTGGGCGTCCTTGAGCGTGGGCACCATCGGGGTCCCGGAATCCGAGGGGGTCGGGGACGACTCCTCGGCCAGGGGGACGGCGGACAGGGACACGGCGGGTACCTCCAGGTGGCACGGTCTGCCCCCGGCGCGGTCAAGGTCTTCAAGGTCACGAAAAGGTCACCGGTGCGGGCAGAAGCACCACACTAACGGGGCATTGCGGGTGGACCCGCACGATGAGTGAAGAAGAGACGGCCCTCACCCGGGCCCGCCCCGGCCGTCACCCGGCCCGGACAGGGCCGTGATTCCGGAAGCCGGACCGAGCCGGGACCGCGTGTGGTCGAAAACACTCTCAGCCCGTTACCGGTACATGGTGGCGCGACGACCAGGCATGAGGGGAGACTGACTACGGATCGTCCCGGCGCGAGCCACGCGCCGCCGGCGTACAAGGAGGCATCCGTGCCGCATGTCCTGGTTCTCAACGCGTCGTACGAGCCGCTCGGCGTCGTACCGCTCCGCCGCGCGCTCGTCCTCGTCCTCGAGAGCAAGGCCGTGTGCCTCGAGGAGTCCGGCGCCTACCTGCACAGCGCGACCGTCACAGTCCCCGCACCCAGCGTGGTCCGGCTCAAGCGATTCGTGCGGGTCCCCTACCGGGGGCCCGTTCCACTCACCCGCCGCGCGCTGTTCGCCCGCGACGGGGGCCGGTGCATGTACTGCGGTGGTGTCGCAACCAGCGTCGACCACGTCATCCCGCGCAGCCGCGGGGGTAAACACGTCTGGGACAACGTGGTGGCGTCCTGCCGCCGCTGCAACCACGTGAAGGCCGACCGTCACCTGTTCGAACTGGGCTGGCGGCTGCGCCACAAACCGGCCCCGCCCACCGGCCTGGCCTGGCGCATCATCGGCACCGGCCACCGCGACCCGTGCTGGCTCCCGTACCTCCAGCCCTACGGCGCGGACGACGCGATGGCCCGCATCGACGGCCTGACCCGGGTGGACGGCATCCCCGCCTGACCGCTTCGGCGGCGGGGGTGCCGGTGCGACGTCGAGGGCGTGTTTACCGCCGAGCCGGTGCCCGACCGGGCATCCGTACCCGAGTGGTGCCCCGACTCCCGCTCGTGCTCCCGTCCAGGTCCTCCCGGAGCTCCGGGTCCGCACTGTTGCGGCCGGCTGTGGCTATGGCTATGGCAGCAGGATGAAGGGGAGCGGGGCCTTGGGGCAGGCGACGCTGAAGTGGCGGCGGTCGAGGGTGGCGATGGCGTTCGCTCCGAAACGTTCGGCGACGGCGGGGACGAAGGCGTCGACCGCGCCGAGGGGGAGCCTATGCCTTGCGTAACCCGTGCGGGAACAGTTCAGACGTTCGCGGCTGCGCCGTCGGTTGCCGGCTGAAGCGTCGGGCCAGAGTGCGATGGGGCCTCCTTCTCACTTAAACGCGATCAAGCTTCGCGGAACACCTGCCAAACGTAATGATCATCACGCGTGCTAAGTGGGACTTGCCCCGTCATCGTCTGTTTACCGCCCCTTGACCTGACGCTCCGTAAGGCGATTGGTTACGTCAGGCAACCGTGTAAGTACTGTGGGCGGGGTGTGTGACGGAGATGTGGAGCCGAAGTCGGTTCGCGGGCAGGGCTGTTGGGGTCCTGTTGGGGGCGGCGCTGGCCGTCGGGTCGGTTCCTACGACGACCACGGCAGCGGTAGCGGGTGTGCCGTCATCGCCGACGAGGGCGGAGGAGCCGACCGGTCATGCCGGCGGGATGACCGAAGCGGAAGCGTTTGCGAAGGCCGAGCGGACCGGTGAGCCGGTGGAGATCGCCTCACTGCGTGCAGAGAGCAGCGAGGTCTTCGCGACTCCGGAGGGTGCTCTGGAGGCGCGGGAGTATCTGCGTCCGGTCTGGGCTCGGGCCGGGGGAACGTGGAAGCGTATCGACACCGACCTGGCGGCCACCGGCGAGGGAACCGTCGCTCCGAAGGTCTCGACGCTGGGGGTGGAGTTCTCCGGCGGCGGCGAGAGCCCGCTGGTGCGGATGTGGCGTGCCGGCCGGGAGCTGAGCCTGTCGTGGCCCGCGCCGCTGCCGACACCCGAACTGGCGGGGCCGGTCGCCACCTACCGGTCCGTGCTGCCGGACGTGGACTTGCGGATGACGGCGTCGGAGGACGGGTTCACACAGTTGCTGGTGGTGAAGACGGCCGAGGCCGCGGCCAGTCCGGAACTGGTCGAGTTGCGGCTGGGGCTGGACGCGCAGGGCCTGTCGGTCCAGGAGGCGGACGAGGGCGGGCTGGAGGCGCTCGACGAGGGCGCCAAGGGGACCGTGTTCGAGGCGCCGAAGCCGGTGATGTGGGACTCCAGCGCCAGCGGGTCTCCGGAGGGCGCCGCGGAGTCCCGGACGGCAGCGGCCGGCGGGGCGGCCGGGCCGAAGGCGGCATCCGCCGATGCGGAGCCTGGCGCGGGGGAGTCGGGCAAGCTCGCCCCGGTCGGCGTGGAAGTGACCGCTGGACAGGACGAGTTGGTGCTGACCCCGGACGCCGATGTGCTCAAGGGTGCCGACACGACGTATCCCGTCTACATCGACCCGCAGTGGCACTCGCCCCGCGCGACCGCGTGGACGATGGCGTCGAAGTACTGGGAATCGTCCCCGCAGTGGGAGTTCAACGGCGATTCCGATGCCGGCATGGGCTACTGCAACTGGTCCTACTGCAAGCCGCACGACACCAAGCGCCTGTTCTACCGGATCCAGACCTCCAGGTTCGCGGGCAAGTCGATCCTGTCGGCGGAGTTCGTGGTGCGCAACACCTGGTCGGCGTCGTGTGACAAGCGAAGCGTGGAGCTGTGGCAGACCAAGCCCATCTCCGCGTCGACGACGTGGAACTCCCAGAAGGCTTCCGGGTTTTGGATCAAGCAGTTGGCATCGGAGTCGTTCGCCCACGGTCACACGGGCTGCGCAGCCAAGGACGCCGAGTTCAACGTCAAGTCGGCGGTGCAGTCGGCCGCCGACAGCAAGAGCGCGACGATGACGTTCGGGCTGCAGGCAGCAAACGAGGAGGACGGATACGGCTGGAAGCGGTTCTCGGACAAAGCGCATCTGCGGGTGCAGTACAACCGGCCGCCGGCCCAGGTGAAGATGTCGCAGATGATCATGGAGTACGGCGGCACCTGCAAGAAGCCGTCCGCCGCGCCGCGGGTGCGCACCCTGGGTACGATCCGCGCCAACAACGTCACCGACCCCGACGGCGACCCCGTCGCGGTGCAGTTCGAGGCCAAGTGGGATACCGGGGACGGCAAGGGGCTGATCGCCCGGTGGAAGCCGAAGCTCACCTCGTTCAAGAAGTCCGGGTCCAGCTTCCCGATCAGCCTGCCGACCTCTGTGCCGCAGAACAAGCAGATCAACTGGTATGTGCGCAGCTACGACGGGGCCCAGTACTCGCCGTGGTCACACGCGGGTGACCCGACGGCCTGCTACTTCGTCTACGACACCAAGGTGCCCAAAGCGCCGTCGATCACCTCGGGGGAGTACCCGGCCTCGGACCCGGAGGACCCGGACGATCCGTGGTTCGACGGAGTGGGCCAGTACGGCAACTTCGCGCTCAAGGCCGCCGACAGCGACGTGACCAAGTACTGGTACGGCATCAACAGCGACCCCACCTCGAAGAACACGGTCACCACCGCGGCCGGGGCGGCGAAGACGATGAGGATGCTGCCGGCCAAGGCCGGACTGAACTTCGTCACCGCTCAGACGTTCGACCAGGCCGGCAACGGCAGCGAGATCCGCACCTACCAGTTCCGGGTCAAGTCCGGCCAGCCCGAGCGGGCGATGTGGCAGATGGACGAGGACGCCGGGGCGAACCAGGCCGTGGGGTCGGCGCCGGAGCGCACGCTCGCGCTGCACGGCGGCGCCACACCGGGTGCGCCCGGAGCCAAGGGCACGGCAGTGTCCTTCGACGGGGTCGACGACTACGCGGTTTCCGACATTCCCACGGTGGACACCTCGACCGGGTTCTCCGTCTCCGCCTGGGCGAAGCTGTCGACGATGCCGGACCAAGCGGCCATCGTCGCCGCCCAGCCCGGCAATCACGCCCCGGGTTTCGAGCTGTACTACTCCAAGGGGTACGACCGGTGGGTGTTCAACCAGTACACGGCCGACGCCACCGGCGCGGGCATCGTGCGGGCCATGGCACCCGCTCCGGGCGGAGTCAAGGCCGGGCAGTGGACGCATCTGGTCGGCACCTACAGCCTGACCGACAAAGCGCTGAAGCTCTACGTCAACGGTGAACTGGTCGGCAGCACGGCCTACAGCACGCCCTGGGACGCCCGCCGGGGTTTTCAGATCGGTGCCGGTTTCTATGACGGCAACAGGCTGGCCTCGTTCTTCCCCGGGGCGATCGACGAGGTGCAGGTCTTCGACAAGCCGCTGTCGACCGGCGAGGTGACCCGCCTGCACGGCAAGGAGTCGATCATCTCGGGCCGCTCGGCGCGGGCGGTGTTCTCGCTGGACGAGCCCGCCGACGCGACGCAGTTGACCGGGAAGGCGGAAGTGCCGCCGGCCACGTTGATCGGAGGTGTCACCTCCGGTCAGACCGGTGTGGCGGGCAAGGCGCTGACGCTGAACGGAGTCGACGGCTACGCCACCACCAAGCGGCCTTTGCTGAACAACCAGCGCAGCTTCGCCGTCTCCGCCTGGGCGAAACTGCCCAAGACCAAGCCGAATCACGCGGCGATCATCGTCACCCAGACGAGCACGCACAAGCCGGGACTGGAGCTGTACTACTCCTCGGCCTACGACCGCTGGGCGGTCAACCAGTACTCCGCCGACGCCCCCGACGCCACCCCGGTCCGCGCCATGCAGGCCGAAGGCAAAACCGCCCACGCCGACACCTGGACCCACCTGGTCGGCGTGCACGACACCGTCGCCAACAAGCTCACCCTCTACGTCAACGGCGTCGAAGCCGGGTCCACCACCCTGCAGGCCAACTGGTACGCCGGCGGCGCCGTCCAGATCGGAGCCGGCTCCTACAGCGGCAACCTCGGCTCGTTCTTCCCCGGCACCATCGACGACGTCCGCATGTTCGACCGGCCGGTCTCCGCTGAAGAGGTGCAGCAGATGTTCCGGCAGCGGCCCCTGGTCAAGGGCCGGTGGACGTTCGAGACGGCATCCGGTTCCCCGCTGGTGACGCCGGACGCCTCCGCGGCGGGCAACGACATGACACTCAACGGTGGCGCGCTACTCGGCTCCGGCTGGGTCGACGGCGGCGTGGACCTGGACGGTGTCAACGACTACGGCGTCACGTCGGCAGCCCCGGTGGATACCAGCACCAGCTTCACCGTCACGGCGTGGGCCCAGGCAGCGGCTGTTCCCGAACACAGCGCGGCCTTGCTCAGCATGCCCGGCAGCACGCAGAGCGCGTTCACCGTGCGCTACGAACCCGGCGCCACACCGGAGACCGACTCCGGGCGCTGGCGGATCGTGATGGCCTCGGCCGACACCACTGACGCAACCGTCGCCCAGGCCGACAACGGGTGGTTCTTCAGCCCTACGGACTGGACACACCTGGCTCTCGTCTACGACGGCTTCGCCAAACACCTCTCGCTGTACGTGAACGGCGAACTGGAAGAGGTCGCCTGCACGGACGCGGACGGTGACGGCGAGGCGGACGACACCGCCTGCACGGACAGGTTCTCCTGGGCGGACGACGTACTTGCTTTCAAGTCGGCACAGCCCTTGCAACTCGGCCGGGCCAAGACCGGAGCCGGAACCTGGGGCGACTACTGGCCCGGCGCCGTGTCCGACGTATGGGCCTTCCAGGGCGCGCTGACGGGTGACCAGGTCAGGGCTCTGGCAGTCGGTATGCCTGGCCTTCCGACTGCCGTCCCCGACGGCGACTTCTGACAGGGGCTGGGCCGCCCCGTCTTGCGGTCGGCCCAACCCACCCTCCCTACTCGATAGGCAGCTTCCCCCCCCGCGTGTCCGCCGGGCAGGCCGGCCCTCAGCAAAGTGAAGGACGAAGACAGGATGAACGGCAGATCCAGCAAGCGGATCCTTGCCCTGCGGCGGCGTACCGCGCTCGCTTCAGCCGCAATCATGGTCGGCTCGCTCTTGCAGGCGATGACACAGCCCGCCCTTGCCGCGGACAACAGTGTTCAGGCCGCCCCGCCCGTACTCGAGAAGTCGGTTCCCACCAAAGCGGTCGAAGTCAAACCGCGCACCGTGATGAAGGGCCCGCGTACGCCCGATACTCCCCCCGAGCGCACCTGGCCGAAGGCGGCGACCACGGTAGTGGATCTGCCCGATGCCGAAACCGGTGCCGAGAAGTCCGCCCGCGTTCCAGGCCTGTCCCTGTCCCTGGACACCGGCGTGAAGTCCGCAACGAAGAGTGCCCGCGGCGGTGTCGAGACACGTGTCCTGAGCCGCAAGGCTGCCCAGCAGGCCGGCGTCGACGGGGTGTTGTTCACCCTGCGCGGCAGGGACAGCAAGGACGGCAGGACCAAGGCCCAACCGGGACAGATCCGCAGCACACTGGACTACTCCTCCTTCGCGGGAGTCTACGGAGGCGGGTACGCCTCCCGGCTCACACTGGTCGAACTACCGGCCTGCGCGCTCACCACTCCCAGCAAGGAGGCGTGTCGTACGGCCGAGCCGGTCAAGACGGCCAACGATCTCGAGAAGCAGACGCTCACGGCGCAGAGTGTGGCGCTGAGAACCGACGCCCCCACGGTCCTCGCCGCGGTGGCGAACACCGAAAGCGCGAGTGGTGACTACAAGGCGACCTCGCTCTCTCCCTCGGCCGCCTGGACCACCAACCTCAACACCGGCGACTTCGGCTGGTCATACGCCATGCCCGTACCCGACGTACCCGGCGGGTTGACCCCCAACGTGGGGCTCTCGTACACCTCCGGTTCCATCGATGGCCGTACCGGCAACACCAACAACCAGGCGTCCTGGGCGGGTGACGGCTTCGACCTGTGGCCCGGCTACATCGAACGCCGTTACAAGTCGTGTGCCGACGACGGCGTGAAGAACTCGGACGGCAACAAGCCGGGCGACCTGTGCTGGGGCTACGACAACGCATTCATCTCCTTCAACGGCAAGGCCGGGGAACTGGTGCCCGACGGCACCGACTCCTGGAAGCTGAAGAACGACGACGGCACCAAGATCGACCGCCTGACCTCCAGCAACCGCGGCAACGATGACGACGACGGCGAGTACTGGAGAGTGACCGCCCCGGACGGTACCCGTTACTACTTCGGCTACAACCGGCTGCCCGGCTGGGCGGACGGCAAGGAGACCACCGACTCCACCTGGACAGTCCCCGTCTACGGCGACGACTCAGGCGAACCATGCCACGCCGACACGTTCGCGAAGTCATGGTGCCAGCAGGGCTGGCGCTGGAACCTCGACTATGTCGTCGACACCCACAGCAACGCCGTCACCTACTTCTACGACAAGGAGGACAACCACTACGGCCGCAACCTGGAGGCCGAGGACGGCACCCCCTACGTCCGCGGCGGCACCCTCGACCGCATCCAGTACGGCCTGAAGTCGTCCTCGCTCTACGACACCAAGCCGCCGGCCAAGGTCACCTTCACCAACAAGGAGCGCTGCATCAGCGACTCCCGCACGACCTGCTCCGACATCGACGCCGACGCAGCCTACTGGTACGACACCCCCTGGGACCTGAACTGCGACAGCGCCGAGGACTGCGACCAGGGACGTCTGTCCCCGGCCTTCTTCACCCGCAAGCGCCTCACACAGGTGACCACCCAGGTCCACGACGGCAGTGGCTACCATGACGTCGACTCCTGGAAGCTGGCCCACCGCTGGGGCATGGCCGACACCGACTACCAGCTGCTGCTCGACTCCGTCCAGCACACCGGCCACACCGGTCCCATCGCTGAGCCGTCCGTCACGCTGCCGAAGACCACCTTCGCCTACACCCAGCTCGCCAACCGCCTCGACAAGACAGGCGACGGCTACGCCCCCTTCATCAAGAGCCGGCTGCTCACCATCGCCGACGAGTCCGGCGGCCAGATCGACGTCAACTACTCCGCCGCGAACTGCTCCTGGGACAACCTGCCGACCCCGCAGAGCAACACCACGCGCTGCTTCCCGCAGTACATCGGCGGCAGCGCCGACGACGACCCCGAACGCCATTGGTTCAACAAGTACGTCGTCGCCTCCGTCACCGCGACGGACCGCACTGGTGGCGCTCCTGACCAGGTGACCAAATATGACTACCTGGACGGTGCCGCCTGGCACTACGACGATGACGACGGCCTGACCAAGGAGAAGTTCAAGACCTGGTCCCAGTGGCGTGGCTACGGCCACGTCCGTGTCCAGACCGGCGGCCAGGGCGGCGCCGCGGCCATGAAATCGCAGCAGGACACCTACTTCCTGCGCGGTATGGACGGCGACCGCAAAGACACCTCCGGCGGGACCAAGACCGTTTCCGTCACCCTCGGTGACGGCGAAGGCGACCCGATCACCGACCACGAAGCCGCCGCCGGCTTCGCTTACAAGACCGTCAGCTACTCCGGACCCGGCGGCAAGGTACTGGGCAAGACGGTCAGCCGGCCCTGGCACCACCAGACGGCGAAGAAGGTCCGCGACTGGGGCACGGTGACGGCCAACTTCACCGGCACCGCCCGTGTCCGCACCTGGACCTCTCTCGACGAAGGCGTCGGCTCCAAGTGGCGTACCACCACCTCCGCCACCACGTACGACACAGTGGCCGGCCGCATCACGCAGGTCGAGGACAACGGCGACGACAGCCTCTCGACCGACAACACCTGCACCCGTACCACCTACGCCACCACCGCCGTCGACAAGATCCTTGCCCTGCCCTCACGCGTCGAGACCGTCGCCACGGCCTGCGCCACCACGCCCAGCCGTCCCAACGACGTCATCTCCGACGTGCGCTCCGCCTACGACGGCGGCTCCTACGGCACTGCCCCCGACAAGGGGGACGCCACCGCCACGGCAGTGCTGAAGAAGTACGACGGGACCACCGCCGTCTACCTGGAGTCGGGGTCCACCCACGACTCCTATGGCCGCGTCCTGACCAGCACCGACCTGACGGCCGACGTCAAGGTCACCACAGCCGGAGCCCTCACCCGTACCACGCGCAGCGACGGGCGGACCACGACCACCGTCCGAACACCCGCCACCGGCTTCCCCACCAAGGTCGAGACCACCACGCCCCCGGCCACCGCAGGTGATGCGAGCACGGCACACACCTCGACCACGACCCATGAAATCCTGCGTGGGCTACCGCTGACCCAGACCGACACCAACGCCAAGGTCACCGACTTCGCCTACGACGCACTCGGCCGCTCGGCCAAGGTGTGGCTGCCCGACCGGCTCACCGGCCAGACCCCCACCTACGAGTTCACCTACACCGTCACCGAAGACAAACCCGTCGCGGTCGGCACCAGGAGCATCGGCAACAGAGGAGTGCAAAGCACTTCCTACGCCCTCTACGACGGCTTCCTGCGCCCGCGCCAGACCCAGGAACCGGGCCCGGACAACGGACGTCTCCTCTCCGACACCTTCTACGATGAACGCGGTCTGGTCAGCAGGGAGTTCGCCACCTACCACACGGAGGGGGCACCTTCCGTCGTCTTGCGTACGCCCCAAGAAGCCCTCAGCGTCGAGACACAGAACCGCTACACGTACGACGGGCTGGGACGGCAGACCGAGTTCAGGCAGATCGCCGGCAACGGCGACGGCGGCACCGTCCTCGGGGTGACGCAGTCCCTCCACGGCGGCGATCGCACCACGGTCATCCCGCCCGTCGGTGGCGTCGCCACCACGACCCTCCGTGATACCCGGGGTCAGACCACCGAACTGCGCCAGCACCACACCCGGAGCGCCACGGCCCCCTACGACACCACCCGCTACGGCTACACCCCGCGCGGGGAACTGGCGAAGGTCACCGACCCCGCCGACAATTCCTGGACCTACGAGTACGACCTCCTCGGCCGTCAGACCAAGTCCGTCGACCCCGACAAGGGCGCCGGCCTCAGCACATACGACGACCGGGGCCAGCTCACCACCACCGACGACGCCCGGCCGGACACCCCCGCCCTGTGGCACGGCTACGACAACCTCGGCAGGCAGACGCAACTGCGCGAAGGTTCTTCCACCGGCACACTGCGCGCCAAGTGGGTGTACGACACCATCAGCGGGGCCAAGGGCCACCTCGCCGAGTCCATCCGCTACGACGACGGCAACGCCTACAGCGCCAAGGTCGTCGCATACGACCGCCTCTACCGCCCGCTGCGAACCTCCGTGACCATCCCGTCGTCCGAGGGAGGCCTTCAGGGCACCTACCTGAGCGCGACCACGTACGACGCCTCGGGCACGGTGCAGGGCATCGGTTATCCGAAGGCCGGCGCCCTGCCGGCCGCGACCGTGGCCTATACGTACGAAGACCGGACGCTGCGTCCCATCGCGATGAGCAGCAGCCAGGGACTGAGGGCCAACACCACATACAGCCTCACGGGCAAACCGTGGGAACACGAACTGTCCAAGAGCGGCAGCAAGACGATCAAGGTGACCAACACCTTTGAGTGGGGCACCCAGCGCCTGGCCACATCCCGAGTGGACCGTCAGGACATCGCTGGCGTCGACCAGCACAACACCTACCGCTACGACCAGGCGGGCAACGTGCTGTCCGTGTCGGACGCATCCCGATCCGGCACCGACACCCAGTGCTTCACCTACGACGGCCTGCGCCGCCTGACCGAAGCATGGACCCAGAACACGACCGCCTGCGCCACCGACCCCAGCGGCAGCGTCCTGGGCGGCCCCGCCCCCTACTGGCACTCGTACACCTACGACAAGGCCGGCAACCGCCAGACCGAGACACTCCACGACACCACCGGGAACACCGCCAACGACACCGAGCGGACCTACGACTACCCCGGTACGGGAAAGCCCCAGCCGCACACCCTGACCTCGGTCACCACAGCGGGACCGACCGGGGAGGCGAGGGACACCTACACCTACGACGAGTCCGGCAACACGCTCACACGCCGACTGGGCGGTGACACCCAGAAACTCACCTGGGACGTCGAGGGCCACCTCGCCAAGGTCACGGAACCGGTCGAGGGCGGCAGCGACAAGGTCACGCAGTATCTCTACGACACCGGGGGCAACCGCCTCATCGGCCGTACCCCCACCGAGACCACCCTCTACCTCGGCGGCACCGAGATCACCCTGGCCAAGGGTTCCAGTACTCCCAAAGCCACGCGTTACTACTCCCTCGGCGGCGGCCACCAGGCAGTCCAGGAGAACGACGGCAGCTTCTCCGTCACCCTCGCCGACCACCACGGCACCGCCCAGCTCGCCATCGACACCGGCACCGACAAACTCACCCAGCGCCGCACCCTGCCCTTCGGTGGCACCCGCGGCACCGAACCCGCCGACTGGCCCGGCACCAAGGGCTTCGTCGGCGGCACCGACGACACCAAGACCACCGGCCTCACCCACCTCGGCGCCCGCGAATACGACCCGTCGACCGGCCGTTTCATCAGCGTCGACCCCCTCCTGGAAATCGACAAACCCCAAACCCTCAACGGCTACACCTACGCAGCCCAGAACCCCCTCGCCTTCTCCGACCCCACCGGACTGGGACTCGCCTGCGGCGGAGCGGGTGGTGCGCAGGAAGGCTGCGGAACAGGAGTGGTCACCCGCGCCGACGGCTCGTTGTCCCAAAACGGACGACCCACGGGCGGTGGCGTTATCTACAAGCGCCCGGTTGGTGTCGCCCCGGTAGGCGGGCAGACCTACGGACCGGTGACCGTCAAACCCTACGGTCAGTCGATCACCATCCAAGGCGTCTATATTCCCATCCAGGAAGAAATCGCTGCAACCTTCCCCAGTTATCATGAAAACAGCAGCTACCAGCATAATCTGGAGAACTGGGGGAGAAGTCAGTGCACGGGGACGCAGAGCGACTTTTGCCATGCGATCGGCAAACTCGGATGGTTCGGTGGCAGCCCTGATATTGACGTTCTTGAGGTAATTGGCGTTCGCCCTTATATCAAGTGTTATAAGGGCGAAGGGTGCGCCGAAGCTGCCGTAGATTTCGTGATATCTGCTGTCTCGGCCGGAGTTGGCAAGGGAGTCAAGGCCCTGGCCAAGGCTATCAAGCAAGGCGTGAAGCGCGGAGACAGTATCCCCGCCAGCTGTCTGGTCGGAGCCGCCCACAGCTTCACTGCAGGCACCGAAGTCCTCATGGCTGACGGAACTAAAAAAGCCATAGAAGACGTAAAAATCGGTGACAAGGTTACTGTCACCGACCCTGCAACAGGCGAAACCGCAGTCCGGGAAGTGACCGCGACCATCATTACCGAGGACGACAAGCACTTCGTCGACCTCGCCATCGCCGCAGGCGCGAGCATTGAAACGCTCAAGAGCACCACCACCCACCCCTTCTGGTCAGACTCCGAGAACCATTGGATGCAAGCCGGCCAACTTGAGCCTGGCATGACCATCCGCACCGTCGACGGCACGGCCGTCTCTATCACCGACATCCACACCACAACTGAACACCAGCGCACGTACGACCTCACGATCAACGACATCCACACGTACTATGTGCTGGCGGGGGCCACTCCGGTACTCGTTCACAATTGCAATACAGGGGGATTGAGTCTCTCGGGTGCGCGGCACGTCAGCGGACGCTTCCCCAAGACCGCTAACCCCGGGGAGACGCTTTTCCGTCAGAAAGAGGACGGGACGGTTACTGCGTATGCGCGTTATGATGATGAAGGAGCAATTTCCCAGCGCGCGGACCTCGATCCTGACTCAGCGCCGCATGCCGGAATACCGGCCCCACACATTCTCGATATGGCCAAGCATGTCAATCCAAAAACGGGCCAGGTTTTTCGTAACTGGGAGAAGATGCCGCGGCCTCTACGCCCTGAAGAAGAGCTATGCGGCTGCCGGTAGGCCGAGCGAAATATGGATGGCTGACATGCAAGCCGTTCATGAATAATTGAATACTGGTAGAAATGCATCACCTCAGGCGCTCGCAGTAACATGGCGGGCGCCTGAGGTCTCTGAATTTGTGAATCCCTGTGGGTTTGCCGCCATCTCTCTGGGTGGCTCGAATGGCAGACCCCTACGCAAGTGACGCGAGGAGCTATCCATGAATGACCCGATGGATTACCCAGGAATCAAGTCCTGGGTGGAGGAATGGGGAGGGGAAGTTGATTACCTAGATTATGTGAAAGGTCATGGCGATCTAGGAATGATGGTGGCATTTTCCCGGATCTTCTGGCCGCGTTTTGTCGAAGTGGAGGGGTGCGTGCTGTGGGATCGCGCTTACGAAGAATCGAATTTTAAGGCATGGCGCGAGAGTCTCTCCGGTGACATTCGAAAAATTGAGGCGACACTGAATCAGCTGCGAGTCTGGCAGATTGTCGATTCGGATGATGTCGAAGAGGACTGGCGGGCGCAGGATTTCTTTGCCGCATGTGTTGCAAAAACGTGGGGTGCTGCGTTGTCTGCCGAATTCCCTCACCGGAATTTTGATGTGCGGGTTATCGGTTCCGAAGATGGCCCGATTGTTACCTTCTCATCCGGATCGATGTAGTTTATGGTTTTGCCTAGAAAGGTCGAATGTGGCCAACTCTGAAACCATCTGAGGTTGCACCGCTCGCGCATTGGTTACAGGGTGAGTGATCCCATCCCGCAGCCCTCGTGGTGAATGGCATTAGCAAATTTGGACCCCCGCCGGATGCGTCCTGGCGGGGGTTGCGCGTGGGGTGACGGCAGTGGGTGACGGCAACGTCAGCGGACGGCGGCTCCGGCGAGGGGCGGTTCGTCGTCGGGCTTGCCGGTGATCTCGGTGGGGTTGCGGAGAGCGTGGCCGAGGAGATCGATGGCGTCGCGTTGGAGGCGGAGCCGGACGTGGGCGTAGACGGTGGCAGTGACGCCGATGTGGGCGTGACCCAATAGTTCCTTGATCACGACGAGTTCCACCCCCTGTTCCAGGAGGAGGGTGGCGGTCGAGTGGCGGAGGTCGTGGAACCGGATGCGGCGGAGTCTGGCCTGGCGGAGCAGGGCGTTGAAGTGCCTGGTGAGGGTGGACCCTTCGACCGGGGCGCCGTCGGGGCGGGTGAAGCCGTAGCCGCTGTTCTCCCAGCCCGCCCCTGCCGCTTCGCGTTCCTGGAGTTGGCGGTCGCGGTGCTGTTCGAGGGAGTGCAAGCAAGGCGTGGGCAGGGAGATGCGTCGTTCGGAGCTCTTGGTCTTGGTCGGGAGGGCGGTGAGGCCGCTGGAGTTGGTGCGTTGGAGGGTGCGGCGGATGCTGGCGGTTCCGCCGGCCAGGTCGAGGTCTTCCCAGCGCAGGCCGAGAAGTTCGCCCTTGCGGAGCCCTGTGTGCAGAGCGAGTTCGAACAGCGGCTGCAACCGGTGACCGCTCGTCGCGGCCAAGAACGTGCGTGCTTCGTCGGCGGTGAGGGGTTCGAAGCGCCGGGAGCGGGGTGTGCCGGTGCGGACGTTGCGGGCGACGTTGCGTGGGATTTCCTCCTCGCGTACGGCGTGCTCCAGGGCGGACTTGAGGACGGAGTGCACGTAGGTCAGAGTCAGCGGCGAAAGCCACCTTGCGCAGCACTTTCCGGCAGCGCAGCAGAGGGGCTCGACTCGGGCAGTGTCGAGACCGCGGGCGCAGCACTGGCAGGTGGTGCGGAGTTGGTTGAGCCAGGTGCGGACGTCCTTGGCGGTGAGCTTGGCGAGCTTCTTCCGTCTGAGGCCGGGGATTAGGTAGAGCCGGGCGACGGCGGTGTAGCGGGTGTGGGTGGTCTCGCGGAGGTGGTGAACGGCGACGGCATCGAGCCAGTACGTCAGGTACACGGCCACGCTTCCCTGCGCGGAGGGGGCGGGGAGGCCGCGGTTGCTGGCGGCGATCTTCTCGGTGAGTTTGGCCAGGGCTTCCTTGCGGGTGTTGCTGGAGGTGAGGACGTATCCGGCGGCGGTGTCGTAGCTTCGATGCAACAGTGCAGGTGGGAAGGGTTGCTCGTGGCGGTGCGGAGACCGTTGAGGCTCGAGGAGTGTGAGGAGATCGCGGTCGGCCGCGAGCGGGGCGAAGGGGTGCGGGGGACTGCCCGACGGTTGGACCGGGCCCCGTCTGTGATCAGCAGGGAGCTGCGGCGGAACTCCTCGACGCGCGGCTACCGGGCCTCGACCGCCCACCGCCGGGCCGCGGAACGCAGCAGGCGTCCCCAACAGAGATGCATAGAGCGGGAGTTGATACTGAGGGAGCGGGTTCTCGCCGATCTCCGGTACGGGCGGACGCCGAACCAGATCGTGGGCCGTTTGAAGCTCGAGGCCGCGGACGGCACCGTTGCGGTCATGGAAGGCTTGCTCCCGGTCGGCGGGCCACGATCTCGCACGAAGCCGTCCACACCTGAATCTATGCGCTCCCGGCTGCAGTAGGTGGTTTGTCGGGGTCGTCGTCGGCCCCCGGGGTGGCGGTACGCCCTCCGGGGGCTCCGCTTTCGCAGAGGGCCCCGACGGGTGCGATGGGTCGGCGGCCCGTTTTGCCGGGCCTGCTCAGGTGATCTCTTTCGTTCCTGTGGGAGGCCGCAGGGCTCGGCGGGACGCCAGGACATCCCACTCGGCATACACCGTCTTGCCCACGGTCCGGGGCTCCCAGCCCCACCGTGTGGACAGTGCGTCGACCAGCAGGAGTCCGCGTCCGTACTGGTCGTCGGTGCTTCCGGTCGGGCGCGGACTCGGTAGCCGTTCGCCGCGTGGGTCGCTCACTTCCACTCGCAGAGTGTTCCGGTCGAGGGTGACGCGTACACGGACGAGCCGGCCCGGAACGCTGCCGTGCAGCAGGGCGTTGGTCATCAGCTCCGACACGACGAGGGCGACGTCTCCGGCCAGATCCGGCTGTCCCCATTCGGCGACGAGCCGCGCCACTCTGCGCCGGGCGAGCGGGACGCTGCGCTGGGTGGGGGTGTAGTTGAGGAGATCCTCGCGGGCGGTTGGTTCGGGTAGGGGCCCGAAATCGGGTGCGGCGCAGGGCTCGGGTACGGGCATGTGGGGTGCGCCTCCTGGTGCGAGCGGCGGTGGCTCTGCCGCGCCTGCGTGAGGGCAGGACGGTGCACTTCCGCCGAGGACGGAGCCGCTTAGTAAGCGGCCATGCACCGAACGTAGCGAGTTGGCTGCTCTGGGTGCAACTGAATCGGAGACAATTGTCTCCACGATTCTCCGTGTCGAGTTGCTCTCCGGCACCATGTGGGGGTGACTCGAACTGCGCAACTGGGTAACCGGACGTCAACTGTGCTGGGACGTAGGCTTGGTGGTGAACTGCTCCGTCTGCGGGATGCGGCGGCCAGGACTCAGCAACAGGCCGCCGAGGTCATCAGCGCCACCAACTCCAAGATCGTCAAAATGGAACGCGGTTGGGTGCCGATGCGGGATCCGGACATTCGTGCCCTGTGCGAGTTCTATGGCCTGGAGGATCAGAGAGCGGTGGTCCAGCTGCTGGAACTCGCCAGGCTGGACCGTGAGAAGCGCAAGGCGAAGGGGTGGTGGCAGGACTCACCACACCCGGGTGCGTTGACCGAGTACATCGCCATGGAAGACGCCGCGAGCCGGGTACGTACCTGGCAACTCTCACTGGTGCCGGGACTGTTCCAGACACCCGAGTACGCACGGTCACTTGCGGTCAGCGAAGGGGTCGGTTCCTGGGAGGACCCTGCGGAGATCGAGCGGATCGTGGACATCCGGATGCGTAGGCAGGACCGTCTGGTGGGGGAGCACTCGTTTGACGTGTACGCCGTGGTCTGGGAGGCGGCGCTGCGACAGCTGATCGGTGGGTCCTCAACGATGCGCCGACAGCTGGAACGGCTTCTGGAGGTGGCCGAATTCGGGAACGTCCGGCTCCAAGTCCTTCCGTTCCACGCGGGAGGACACCCGTGCATCACAGGCCCGTTCACCATTCTGTCGTTCAATGATGCTGAGGCGGTGGACGTGGTCCAGGCCGACACCATCGCCTCCAGCGTATGGGTGGAGAACGAGGCGGCGAGCAGCGAGTACAGCAACCTCTTCGACCGCACAGCCCGGCGGAGCCTTGCGCCCCATGACTCCGTCAGGCTCATCGAAGCTATCCGACAGGAGATCTGACCGGTGCCCGAATTCAACTTCGTGAAGTCCAGTTACAGCAACACCTCTGGCGAATGCGTGGAGGTCGCCCTCGGCACCCCTCACGTCGTAGCCGTGCGGGACTCCAAGGATCCCGACGGCCCGATACTCTGCCTCGCCGCAGCGACCTGGGCGGAATTCACCGCGTCGCTGGGCTGACCGCTCGTGGGCGCGCGGAGGTGCTGTTTCGGCGGGGCGCCGTCGGTCGGTTGAACGTGATCGGGCCCCATGGCCGTCACCCCCGGCTGCGGGCCGGGGGTGACGGCCATGATTCGGCCGGCCCTGGTGGACCCCCGTCCCCCCAGGGCCGGCCGGGTTCACGCGTACCGCAGTTGGGACGGGTCGGCCGAGCGGCGGAGCAGGGGGAGTGCCGTGGCCGAGGCCAGGAGACAGGCCGCGTAGGCAGTCGGGGGGACCAGCAGGGCGGTCCAGGGCAGGGACGCCGCGTTCGCCAGCGTGCCGTAGCCGACGCCGACCGCCATGCCGCCGAGGCCCGCGAGGAGCAGGGCCGGGGCCAGGGGCAGCGCGGTCTCCAGGAGCAGAGCCCGGTTCAGCACCGAGCGCGGCACACCGGCGGCGACCTGCGCGGACAATCCCCGCCGACGGATGGCCAGCGACTCGGCGGTGCCGACGGCGAGGGCGGTCAGGGCGATCAGTACCGCCACCGTGATCGCGGCGGCGGTCAGGTTCAGGCCCGTCGTGTAGTACGACGTGGAGGCGCCCAAGGTCTCCCGGTCGCGGTCCAGTATTGCGAGGAACGCGTGGCGCACTCCCATGAACCCGGTGCCGACGACCGTCACCAGCAGCACGGCCGCATGCGTGCGGGCCGCCGCCCACGGGTCGGCGCGCAGCCGTTCCGCCGCGATCAGTACCGCCGCCGACCGGGCCCGGCCCGCGAGGACCCGCCCCATCAGCCGGGAGGAGGCCCCGGCCAGCCACACCGCGCCCGCGCCGACCGCGAGCAGCGCGGCGAACATCGTTATCGGGAGCTGCCAGTTCACCCGGCCGACCAGTGGGCGGCCCGCCAGCGCGGTCACCACGCCCACCGCCGCCACCAGCGCAGCCCCGCCCGCGAACAGCCGGCCGGGACCGCGGGCCGAACGGATCTCCGTCACCCGGCGTACCCGGCCGAGCGGCGAGGCCACCACCCGGCGCAGCGCCAGCGCGCCCACCGCCGCGCCCAGCACCGGCACCGCGAGGGCGACCAGCGCGACCACCACCCAGGCGAGGGCGTTTGGCCGGGACTCCAGGCCCAGCAGGAACAGGACCGAGACGGCGGTCGCGACCGCCGAGCCGAGCAGGCAGGCAAGACCGGTCTCCAGCGCGGCGATCCGCCGCACCTGCCAGGGTGTCGCCCCGGCCAGCCGCAGTCCGGCCAGCCGCCGGTCCCGGTGCACGGCGCCGACACGGGCGCACTGGCCGAGGAACCCGAGGACCGGGACCAGCAGGAGCAGCAGACCGAGGATCACCCCGGCGCGCGTACCCGGCTCGTCCACCAATCCCTCGGCGATAAACGAGCTGGTCCTGCGGCCACTCAGTGACAGCAGGACGCCGGCCGCGAGCGCGAACCCGGTGGCCAGCGCCGCGCCGGTCGCGGTGAGCGCGACCCGCCACCACTCCCGCCGGTCCGAACCGTGGGTGAGCAGCCAGGCCAGCCGCAGGTCGGAGCGCAGGGCGGGGGAGGAGTGCGTACCTGGAGAGTCGGTGGCGTTCACGCGGTCACCTCCAGTGGTGTGAGCGTCCCGTCGTGCAGCTGTACCTCGCGGTCGGCGTACGCGGCCACCTGGGTGTCGTGCGTGATCAGCAGCACCGCCGTGCCGGCCTCCCGGGCCGTGTGTACCAGCGCCGTCATCACCTGCTCGCCGGCCAGCGAGTCCAGGGCGCCGGTCGGCTCGTCGGCGAAGACCACCCGCGGGCCGGTGACCAGGGCCCGCGCCAGCGCCGCCCGCTGCGCCTGCCCGCCGCTCATCTCGCCCGGCCGCAACTCCGCCTGCCCGCGCACCCCGAACCGCTCCAGCCACTCCCCGGCCCGTTCCCGCGCCTGCGCCCGTCCGGTACCGGCCAGCATCAGCGGCAGCGCCACGTTGTCGAGCGCGGTCAGCTCCGGAACGAGCTGCCCGAACTGGAACACCACCCCGAAGTCGGTACGGCGCAGTTCGCTCAGCCGCTCCTCCGGCAGCTCCTCCAGCCGCTGTCCGTCGTACGACACCGAGCCGGCGTCCGGGCGGACGATCCCGGCCAGGCAGTGCAACAGCGTCGACTTGCCGCTGCCGCTGGGGCCGGTCACCGCGAGGATCTCCCCGGCGCGCAGCTCGATGGAGGCGTCACACAGGGCGAGCGTCTTTCCGTGGGCCTTGACCAGGCCGTGTGCCGTGAGTAACGGCTGGGCGGCGCCGCTGCCGTGGCCGGTGCCGTCGCCCGTGGGGCTCCCGCCGCTGCCCTTGCTCCGGTTGCTCATGCTGCGTCGACCTCCGCGGTCAGAGTGGTGAGCCGGGCCGCCGTGGTGGTCATCCAACGGAGGTCGGCATCCAGGTGGTTGAGGGCGTAGTCCGCCGAGAGCACGGTCGCCGGTCCGGCTCCGGCCGCGGACTTCACCGCGGTGAGTTCTCGCATCCGCCCCATGTGGGCGGCGCGTTGGGCGCGCAGGTACGCGGCCGGGTCGCCGCCGGACAGGATCGACACCACGACCTTGGCGAAGATCTCGTTCGTCACGAAGGGAAAGGGCGGGGCGATCTCCCCGGCCCAGCGGGCCAGTTCACGCTCGCCTTCTTCCGACATGCGGTACGCGGTCCGCTCCGGACCGCCGTCCGACTCGGTGCCGTCGACCTCGGCGAGGCCGTCGCGGACCAGGCGTTGCAGGGTCGTGTAGACCTGCCCGTAGGCCAGGGGGCGGGCCTCGGGGAATTGTTCGTCGTGGCGTCGCTTGAGGTCGTAGCCATGGCTCGGCCCCGAGGCGAGCAGGCCCAGCAGGACGTGGCGGGTGCTCATGTCGATCAGTATGCACCAAGTACATGTACTGAGTGAATAGTGGATGCCGAAGGGATTCTCGGTGTCCCGATGTCCGGCCGGACCCCGGCCGGATGGCCTGCCGGTCGTGCTCGCCGTCACAGGCCCATAGCACTCATGTCATATATCATCGAAGTTATGAACGGTGAGCGGTACACGGTCGAGATCGAGCCCGAGGTGCGCCTCTGGCTGGAGAACATCCCGGCCCGTCAGTACATCACCGCCGAGCAGAAGGTCGACCGGCTCGCCGAGAACGCCGCCACGCTCGGCGAGCCCTATACCCGTCATCTCGGCGGCAAGCTCCGCGAACTGCGCTTCGACCTCGACGGCAATGCCCAACGCGTCACCTACTGGATCGCGCCCGGCCGCCGCGTCGTGCTCCTGACGGTGTTCCGCAAGACCAGGATGCGTGAGACGGCGGAGGTGGAACGTGCTCACGCCGCCCAGGCCACCTGCGAGGCCCGCCACGAACCGGCCGGCGAGCACACTGTCTACCACCGCGATATCAAGGAGGAACTGCGATGAACCACGCCGAGTGGAAGACTCGCCGCCACCGCAAGCTCCTGAGCGAGACGGCTGAGGACAACCCCGAGTACGACCGCCTCTACGAAGAGGCCGAACTGGCCCATGACCTGGGGCAGATGGTCTACGACCGGCGTACCGCGCTCGGCCTGTCCCAGACCGAACTCGCCGAGCGCTGCGGCATGAAGCAACCTCAGATCTCCCGCATCGAAGGCGGTGGCACCGTCCCCACCATCCCCCTTCTCCGACGGCTGGCCCGCGCCCTCGACGCCGACCTGAACATCAACCTCACTCCGCACGGCAACGCCGCCTGAACGAAGACCCCGAAAGCCGGTGTGCATCAGGCCGAACGGCGTCGGTTCGGCCTGATGCGGCGCGTCACTGCCCGCTGTCCACGGCCCGCCGAGCAGCACCCTCCCGGCGTGCTCCCCGTCAGCCGGTGGAACGCGAAGGTCCGGCCGGGGTGCGGCACACAACGCCCCGGCTGTCAGTCCGCGACCGCGTACGCCTCCACCGACCACAGGGAATAGCCCCACTCGGTGGCGCGCCTCTCGCCCTGGACGCGGACGTGGCGGACGTCGGGTTCGTCCATGCGGAGCGTCTCCCGACCGCCGCCGCTGTCCGCCACCGATACCGCCGTACGCCAGTTGTGACCGTCCGCCGAGACCTCGACGCGGTACGCCGACGGGTGCGCGTCCTGCCAGTGCAGCGCGACCTTCCCGAGCCGCACCGGGCGTTCCAGCTCGACCTGCCAGAAGGCGTCGTCCTCGACGGGTGACGACCAGCGTGTCTCGGGATTACCGTCGTTCGCCGCCGAGGCGGGGAAGTCGGGCGTCTCGTCGGCCGAGGAGCTCGCCGTGCCGGTGCGGGCCAGGTCGGGCCCGGCGGTGCGCGGGACGGCGTTGACCGGCAGCGTTTGTGTCACCCCGCCGAAGCCGAGCCGCACCTCGTACGACCGGACCGGCGTCCCCGGCTCCACCGTCACCTCGACGGGCACCTCTACGGGCGTGCCGCGCGGGACGGTCAGGGCGCCCTTCGGAACCCGTACCTTCACGCCCTTCGGCGCCTCGACGGTCACCTTGCCGCGCACCTGCTCGGGGAGCAGCGAACCGAGCGTGGCCGTCAGCCGCCGGGTGCCGCCGATGTCGGTGTCCGCGGGGCCGTCCGGCAGCGTCAGCGAGACGCCGGGCTCGTCCGTGAACCACGGCACGACGTGCCGTACCCGGGAGGCGTCCGCGCCGGTGACGCGGACGGCGCCGGCCGGGCCGTCCACCCGCAGCTCGGTGGCGCCGGACCCGGTCAGTGCGCCCAGGCGGCGCCAGCCCGCGCCCGGCGCGTGGATCTCGACCGTCCCCGTGGTGCCGGGCTCGGCCAGGACCGTCACCGTGCTCAGGTCCCGGACCCGCGGCAGCTGGAGCACGCCGTCGTCCGACCGGCCGCCGGAGCCGGCGGTCGCCTCGCGGCCGATGCCCGCCCAGGTCTCGTACGCGTCCCGGGCCCGGTTCAGGAACGGGTCCAGGACGCCCTTGCCGACCGTCACCCGGGCGGGCTTCAGCAGCGTCCGCCGTTCGGCCAGCTCCCGGTAAGCGGTCCAGGCGGCGCCCGTGTCGTCGGACTCCTGCGCGCGCAGCATGTCGAGCACGGTGAGGCCGGCCTCGCCGTAGCGGGCCAGCTGCCCGGTCCAGGGGGCGGCCTCGTCGGCGAGCGAGGCGGTGCGCGGATTGTCGGCCAGGGTCCCGGGCAGCTCGCGCAGCACCGTGAAGGCGGCGCGCAGCCGCTTCTCGGCCGCGCGGCCCTCGTCGCCGCCGGCGTCCGCGCGGGTCCGCCAGAACTCCTTCAGCAGCGGCCGCAGATACGCCGACTCCTCGGCGCCGAGGACCGAGGACGCGGCGTTGCCCGCCAGCGCGGACAGTGCCTCGCCCAGGACGGGGTCGCCGCCCGCGAGGTCCTTGATCGCGGCCCGCCAGGACTCCTGGGGGCGGTAGTCGCGCGGGTTCCAGGCGAAGTCGGCGGCCGTGAACAGGGGGATGCGGGACGCCTCGGGCTGCTCCATCGCGTTCGCGAGCAGGGCGGCCGAACCGGCGGCCACGGCGGGCTCGCGGCCCTGGTAGGGGCCGAGGAAGATCCGGCCGGGGGCGAAGTCGTTGACCGGGTAGTTGTCCATGGTCACCAGCGGGCGCGCGAACACCCTCCGCGCCTCGGCCAGGTCACCGCCCGTGATGGTGCTCGGCACCACTCCGACTCCGGTCCACGCCACCTCCACCCCGGAGTCCAGGGCGTGCGAGAGGCCCCGCCGGTACGCGGTCGACCCGTCCTCGTAGTACTCGGTCGGCATCAACGAGAGGGCAGAGGAACCGGGATGACGGTCCGCCAGGTGGCGGGCCACCGCGTTCGCCACGTGCGCCTGGGCGCGGGCGGCGGCGTCGGGGCCGGAACCGAAACGCTTCGCGTCCTCCCCGCAGTGCCACTCGCTGTAGCTGACGTCCTGGAACTGCAGCTGGAAGGTGCGGAAACCCAGCGCCCACATCGCGTCCAGTTTGCGGGTCAGTGCGCGCAGGTCGTCGCCGGAGGCGAAGCACATCGCCTGGCCCGGGGCCACCGCCCAGCCGAGCGTGACGTGGTTGCTCCGGGCCCGCTCCGCCAGCTCCCGGAACTCCGCGCGCTGCCGGTCCGGGTACGGCTCGCGCCAGCGGGCCTGCCGGTGGAGGTCGTCGCCGGGTGCGTACAGGAACCGGTTCTGCTTGGTGCGGCCCATGAAGTCCAGCTGTTCCAGCCGCTGTCGGTGTGTCCACGGGGTTCCGTAGAAGCCCTCGGTGATCCCGCGCACAGCGGTGCCCGGCCAGTCGCGTACGACGGCGGCCGTGAAGGTGCCGTCGGGGCGCAGGAGCTGACGCAGCGTCTGGACGGCGTGGAACAGGCCGTCCTCGCCCGCGCCGGTGAGCGCGACGGTCTCCTTGCCGACGGTCAGGGTGTAGCCGCCGGAGGGGAGGGCGTAGAGGTCCGGCTGGGGGGAGCCCATAGGTCGGTCCGCGCCCATCCGCACCACGAGCGCCCCCTCGGGCGCCTTGTCGCCGGGGGCGGTGAACCGGCGCGCGCCGGCCTCCCGCAACAGCGCGCGCAGGGCCTCGACGGCGTGGGGGTCGGCCGACGCGTCGGTGCTCAGGACGACCTCGTCGGTCACCGCGACCGGGGCGCCGTTCGCCCGCAGGGACTGGGGGCGGGGCCAGACGGCCAGGTCCGCCTCGACCCGGTCGGGCACGGGGGACGTGGTCGTCCCGGGAACGGAGGGAGCCGCCGCGGAGACGGGCACGGCGCCCAACGTCCCGGCGACGACGACGAACGCGATGGCGGCCGCCCTCTTCCCACGCCGCAGCTGCAAGGCCCCTCCCAAGGAGACAGAAACCATTCCGTGACAGAGCAGGAGCCCATCATTGTGCTTCGGGCGTGTCAATGAGAGTGGCCGTTGTGGCGGGTTTGCCCGCATGTGGAATGCGGGAACGGGAACACAATGTGAGCAGGAACATGTTCCCCGAATTGAGGTGCCTGTCTTCGCGTCCCCTGGGTAGGGGCTGCGAGGAACCCCGCCGACAGGCACATCCGTGCGCAAAGTTTCCTGCCGATCCGCTTGATCCCACTTGATTCGATTGTTTTCGATTGTTTTCGACGAGGAGGCCCTCAGTGGCTGCTGCACCGGCGTTCGTTCTGTCCCCGCCCATGTCCAAACCCGAGGCGGATCCGTCCGCCGACCTCGACGGCCCGCACAGCGTCGAAGCCGAAGGCATGTACGCCTGCGTCTTCAGCGCGGAGGGCCCCTGCGCGGGAGTCCCGCTCACCAGCGAGCCCCCACTGCCCGACGCCGAACCCCTCACCAGTGAGCCCCCGCTCTCCGACGCCGCCCCCCTGACCAGCGAGTCCGACGCGGCCATGGACGCCAGTGGACTCGACTCCTTCCCGGCGCAGTACGTCCCGGAGCCCTAGATGGCCGGCGCCGGACCGGCCGAGCCGCCCTCCGAGTCGTCGTCCTCCCGCCCTCCGAAGCCGTCCCCCGAGCCGTCCTCGGGGCAGCCCCCCGAGCCGACTTCCGCATCGCCTTCCGGCCCTTCCGGGGCACGGTCCGGCCCTTCCGAGCCGCCACCCGGCCCTTCCAAGGCACCCTCCGGCCCTTCCGAGCCGCCGCCCGGGGTTTCCACGCCGCCCTCCGGCCCGGAGCCGACTTCCGGGCCCTCCGCGGATCTGTCCCGGCTCGCCGCCCTCCATGGCGTCGCCACCTCCTACGCCCCCTCCCCGGACCGTACGGTCGCCGCCTCGGCCACCGCCGTCATCCGCGCCCTGGCCGCCCTCGGCGTGGACGCGGGGACCCCCGAGGCCGTCCGCGACGCGCTCGCCACCGGCGAGCGGGAGCGGGCCGAGCGGCTGCTGCCGCCCACCGTGGTCGGCTGGGGCGCCGGCATGGCGCCCGCCCTGGCCGCGCTCCCCGAGGGCACCCGGCTGCTCGTCCGCACCGAGCAGGGCGAGATCCGCGCCTCGGCCGACAACCTTCCGCCCGGCGTGCACCGGGTGACCGCCACCGCGCCCGACGGCCGTACCGGCGAGGCCCACCTGATCGTCGCCCCGCCCCGGCTGCCCGCGCCCCCGGCCCGCTGCTACGGGCTCCTCGTCCAGCTCTACTCGCTCCTCTCCCGCCGCTCCTGGGGCATGGGCGACCTCGCCGACCTCGGTGAACTCGCCACCTGGGCCGGCCGCACCCTCGGCGCCGGATTCGTCCAGATCAACCCGCTGCACGCGGCCGTCCCCGGCACTCCGACCGACCCCTCGCCCTACCGGCCGTCCTCCCGCCGTTTCCCCGACCCGGTCCACCTGCGGATCGAGGACGTGCCGGAGTTCGCGTACGTGGGGGAGGGCGCGGGCGGCGCGGAGGGCGCGGGTGCGGGCGGCATGGAGGGCGCGGGCGTCACGGGCGCCGCGGGGGCCGAGGACGACCGCGACCGGCGGCGGAACCTGCGACGGGACCGGCTGGAGGACCTGCTCGGGCGGGCCGCGGAACTGCGCGAGGCGGTGCTGGACAAGGGCGCCCTGATCGACCGGGACGCCGTCTGGGCGACCAAGAAGGCCGCACTCGAAGCAGTCGTGAACGAGGTACCGCTCGGCCCCGGCCGCCTCGCCGCCTACCGCGACTTCCTCGCCGAACAGGGCCAGGCCCTGGAGGACCACGCCACCTGGTGCGCGCTCACCGAGGTGCACGGCCCCGACTGGCACACCTGGCCCGCCCCCCTGCGCGACCCGCGCTCGCCCGGGACCGCGCGCGCCCGCCGCGAACTGGCGGCCCGGGTCGACTTCCACTCCCGGCTGGCCTGGCTCACCGACACCCAGCTCACCGCCGCCCAGCGGGCCGCGCGCGAGGCCGGGATGCCGCTCGGCATCGTCCACGACCTCGCGGTCGGCGTGCACCCCGGTGGCTCCGACGCCTGGGCACAGCAGGACACCCTCGCCGCCGGCATGTCGGTCGGAGCGCCCCCGGACGCCTTCAACGCCCGCGGCCAGGACTGGGGCCTGCCGCCCTGGCGCCCCGACCGGCTCGCCGCCTGTGGCTACGCGCCGTTCCGCGCCCTGCTCCAGGCCCTGTTCCGGTATGCGGGCACTCTGCGCATCGACCACGTCATGGGCCTGTTCCGGCTCTGGTGGGTGCCCCAGGGGCAGCCGCCCACCGAGGGCACGTACGTCCGCTACGACGCCGAGGCGATGCTCGCCGTCCTCGTCCTGGAGGCCTCCCGCGCCGGGGCGGTGGTGATCGGCGAGGACCTGGGCACGGTCGAGCCCGGCGTACGCGAGGCGCTGCGCGAACGCGGGGTGTACGGGACGTCGGTGCTCTGGTTCGAACGGGACTGGGAGGGCGACCGACGGCCGCTGCCGCCGGAGACCTGGCGCGCCGACTGCCTGGCCACCGTCACCACCCACGACCTGCCGCCCACCGCGTCCCGCCTCACCGGCGAACACGTCGAGCTCCGCGACGGTCTCGGCCTGCTCACCCGTCCCTTCGCCGAGGAGCACGCGGAGGCCGTCGCGGACACCGCGGAGTGGCTGGACCTGCTGACCCGGCTCGGTCTGCTGCACGGCCACAGCACGCCGGGCGCCGCCGCTCCCACCGAGGAGGAGGCACACATCCAGGCCGTCCACCGCTACCTGCTGCGCACCCCCGCCCGGATGATCGGCGTCTGGCTCCCCGACGGCGTCGGCGACCGGCGCCCGCAGAACCTCCCCGGCACCTGGGACCAGTACCCGAACTGGCGCCTGCCCATCGCCGACGCGCAGGGCCGCCCGATCTCGCTGGAGGACCTGACGACGTCCCCGAGACTGCGCGCCCTGCTCGACGTGGTGCGCACCCACATCGACCGGCCGGGCGGAGCGGACGGTACGGACAGCGCGGACGCCCTGGGCGAGACCTGAGGGCAAACCCGGTCGCACCGGTACATAACCGGTGCGACCGGGATCCCGTACGCACCCCCGGACGCGCGGGCCCCACGGCGGTTCGCTACGTTGGCACCGTGGACAAGACGAACGCCCTGCGCGCCGGCGCCCTGGCAGCCGGTACGACGCTGATGATGCTGCTCATGACGTCCCCCGCGCTCGCGCTCACCCGCGACGACGGCGACGACCCCGGCACGGGCCTGAGCGTGATCGAGACGCTGGGACTGTACGTCGCGGCCCCGATCGTGCTCTTCCTGGTCATCGCCGGGCTGGTGATGGTCCTCGACAAGTCGCACAAGAAGAAGGACACGACCAGCTCCAACATCAGGATCAAGGCCGACGACACCAAGGCCGGCGTCAAGGCCTGACCCCGGTCCCGGACTCCGGCCGGTCGTCCCCGCATCTTTCCGAGGGCGCCGACCCCGCCACCCGTACGTGTGAATCGCCGTACGGGGGCGGGGGCGGCGCCCTTCGTGTCGGCCGCTGTTCCACTCTTTCCGGTCTGAGACGATCGCCGGGACCGTGGGAACGAATGCAGGGGTGGGGAACATGATTGCTCTGGTGCTGCTCGGCATCTTGGCGCTCGTCGTCGGCGGGTGCGCGTGTGTGGTGTGGGCGGAGCGCGGTGGACCCCGCTGGGCCCGTGTCGTGGCAGCCGCGACGCTCGCCGCGGGGGAACTGCTGCGCAGCTCCGGGAAGAACCGGAGCCGGGGCCTGAACCAGTCCACCGGCGACGGCGACGGTGGCGGTGGAGGTGGCGGTGACTGAAGGTTGTCCCGTAACCGGTGCGCCCGTGCAGTGCGATGTTCACGGACGAGTCGTCCAGCACCCGCCGTGGCCGGGCCGGCGCGATCACCAGCGGCGGGACCAGGACCGTCTCACTGCCGGCTTGCGCCGGTTCCTCGATGCCGGGGATCGCGTGTATCGCGGGCGTATCGAAAATCGCATACGCCACCGCAACGGCCCTCCGTCTCCAATGAGGGCATGAACCACAACGCATCCCTGTCGGCACCGCCCCGCCGCACGCGCGGGATCGTGCTTCTCGGCCTGGCGATCCTCGGCGTGGCGAGCGCCGCGTTCGTCGTGCGGCGGCCGCTCATGATGGCCGCTCCGATGTGCATGGCCGGACGGTGGCACGGCTGCTTCGACACGTTCAACGGCGTGGTGCTCATGACGTTGGTCACGCTGCCGTTGGCCGCGCTGGTGGTGTGGGCTCTGGCGCGCCGTCGGCGTGCCGCCGGCGTCACAGCGGCGTGGCGGATGTCGCTGGCCGAGGTGGGCATGGTCCACGGGACGGTGCCGTTCCTGTGGATGACCATGATGCCGGGCGCCGGGGCCGGTACCGTTCCCGGCCGGGTGAGCCTGGTACCGCTGCGGGACCTGCTCACGATGGGGCCGCTCGGGATCGCCGGCAACCTGCTGATCTTCGCGGCGCTGGGATTCTTCGCCCCGATGCGGTTCGCGGCGTCGGCGTCCTTGCCGCGGATCCTGGTGCTCGGGGCGGGCTGCTCGGTCCTGGTCGAAACCGCACAGTACGTCCTGCGGCTGGACCGGGTGTCCTCCGTGGACGACGTACTGGTCAACGCCGCCGGCGCCGTGCTGGCCGCGCTGGCGTCGCGCCGCTGGTGGCGCACCACGGCGGAAGCGCCGTCGGACCGGCCTCGCCCCGCGGAGGCACCGGCACCGGCACCGGCGGGCTGAGCCGCGTGTCCGGTGTGCACACGTCTTTGCACACGCCTTTGCGTACGTCGGCGACATGTGTGCTGCTTAGGCTTCGGACATGCGCGTACTGATCGTGGAGGACGAGCCCTACCTGGCCGAAGCCGTCCGTGACGGTCTCCGGCTGGAAGCGATCGCCGCCGACATCGCCGGCGACGGCGACTCCGCCCTGGAACTGCTCAGCGTCAACTCCTACGACCTCGCGGTCCTCGACCGCGACATCCCCGGCCCCTCCGGCGACGAGGTCGCCCGGCGCATCGTCGCCTCCGGCAGCGGCATCCCGATCCTCATGCTCACCGCCGCCGACCGGATCGACGACAAGGCGTCCGGGTTCGAGCTCGGTGCCGACGACTACCTCACCAAGCCGTTCGAACTGCGGGAGCTCGTCCTGCGGCTGAGGGCGCTCGACCGCAGACGCGCGTACGCCCGGCCCCCGGTCCGCGAGATCGCGGGCCTGCGCCTCGACCCCTTCCGCCGGGAGGTCTTCCGCGACGGACGCTACGTCGCGCTCACCCGCAAACAGTTCGCCGTGCTGGAAGTCCTCGTCACCGCCGAGGGCGGGGTCGTCAGCGCCGAAGAGCTGCTGGAGCGGGCCTGGGACGAGAACGCCGACCCCTTCACCAACGCCGTCCGCATCACCGTCTCCGCACTGCGCAAACGGCTCGGCGAACCATGGATCATCGCCACGGTGCCGGGTGTCGGCTACCGCATCGACACCGGCCCCGACACCACCCGCCCCGGCAGTACGCATGCGTAGACGCCCAGGGCTCAGCGTCCGACTGAAACTCACCCTCAGCTACGCCGGGTTCCTCGCCGTCGCCGGCGCTCTCCTGCTGGCCGTGGTGTGGGTGTTCCTGCTGCGCTACGTCCCCGACAACACCAAGGGCCTTCTCGGGATCGCGCCCAACCGCTACCTCCTTGTGCGCACCTTCGCCCCCGCCGCGGCCGTGGCGATGGTCTTCCTGCTCGGGTTCGGCCTCGTCGGGGGATGGATCCTCGCCGGCCGGATGCTCGCACCGCTCACACGGATCACGGCCGCGGCACGGACGGCCGGAAACGGATCGCTGGCCCACCGCATCCGCATGGAAGGCCGCCAGGACGAATTCCGCGAACTCGCCGACGCGTTCGACACCATGCTCGAACAACTCGAGTCGCACGTCGCCGAGCAGCAGAGGTTCGCCGCGAACGCCTCCCACGAACTGCGCACCCCGCTGGCCATCTCGCAGACGATGCTCGACGTCGCCCGCCGGGACCCCACGCGGGACCGGGACGAACTCCTCGAACGCCTGCAGGCCGTCAATACGCGCGCGATCGACCTCACCGAGGCCCTCCTGCTGCTCGGCCGCAGCGACCGCGGGAACTTCATCCGCGAGAGCGTCGACCTCTCCCTCGTCGTCGAAGAGGCCGCCGAAACCCTGCTCCCCCTCGCCGAACAGCGTGGGATCACACTCGACATCACCGGCGGGGCGACACGGACCAGCGGCTCCGCGGAGCTCCTGCTGCGGATGGTGACGAACCTCGTCCAGAACGCCATCGTCCACAACCTCCCCGCCGGCGGCACCATGACGGTCCACACCGAGGCGCAGGGCGACGCGAGCGTGGTGCGGGTCGAGAACACGGGTCGTCCGCTCCCGCCGGAACTGGTGCCGACCCTCACCGAGCCCTTCCAGCGCGGAACGGAACGCGCACGCACCGACGAGCACGCCGGCGTCGGCCTCGGCCTCGCCATCGTGCACAGCATCGTCCGCGCCCACGACGGGACCCTCGACCTCGTCCCCCGCCCCGCCGGCGGTCTCCTCGTCACGGTCCGGCTTCCCGGCACGCCGTAGGCGGCGCCCCCTTTCCGTCCCTGCCCCCCGCTTTCACCCCTTTCACCACCTTCACCGCCTTCATCGACGGGCTGAAGGGGCGTCAGGGACTCCCGGCGCGGTAACGACACCGAGCGTCGCAACGACGCGTGCACGACCGGGTGTTCAGGGTGGAGGACGCTGTTCCTAGACTCCGTCCATGAACACTCAAGCCACCCTGCCCGAGGTACCGGCCGGCGACGCCACCGAACCGGCCCTCTTCGCGACCATGTCCACCATGCGGGCCATGCGGCGCCTGAAGCCCGACCCGGTGCCCGAAGAGCTCCTGGACCGGCTGACACAGGCGGCCGTCTGGGGCCCCAGCGGCGGCAACATGCAGCGCTACGAGTACGTCGTCGTCACCGACCCCGAGGTCATGGCCGAACTCGCGCCGCTGTGGAAGCGGTGCGTGGACGCGTACCTCGCCACGACCGGCAAGTACGCCCCCGCCGGCATGGACGAGGCCGCGTACGGGCGCATGGTCGCCGCCATCGAGTACCAGCGCGACCACTTCGCCGAGACCCCGGCGCTGATCATCCCCTGTTACCGGTTCCCGGAGCCGAGGATGGAGGAGGAGGGCGTGCGGAAGTACGCCGAGGCGCTCGGCCCCGAGGCGACGGCGCGCATGGGACGGATCCAGGAGCGCTTCTCCGCCCTCGCGGAGGGCTCCTGCGTCTACCCGGGCGTGCAGAACCTGCTGCTCGCCGCGCGGGCCCTGGGCCTGGCCGCCAACATCACCATCTGGCACCTGATGCTGGAGGAGGAGTGGAAGGCGGCCCTCGGCATTCCCGAGGACATGAACACCTTCGCGGCCATCCCGGTGGGCTGGCCGCGCGGCAACTTCGGCCCGGTGAGCCGCCGCCCGGTCGCGGAGGTCGTGCACCGCAACCGCTGGTAGGGCATAGGCGCCGGATCGCCGGGCCGCCGGGTTGTCGCCGGGCGCCGGGCGGGGGAGGGTGCCCCGCCCGGGAGCGCGGGGGCGGCCCGGCGTTCGGCGTTCCCGCCGCCCCCAGGGCGTCGGCCGATCCGCTACTTCTCGGTGGCGAGCAGCAAGTCCCTCAGCAGGTCGGCCAGTTGTCCCGCCCGCTCCCCGTCCAGGGCGGACAGGGCCTCCGTCTGGAGGGCGAGGCCCGCGCCGACCGCTTCGTCGGCCAGGCGCAGGCCCTGGTCGGTGAGCGTGACCTGGAGTCCCCGGCGGTCGTGCGGGTCGGGGGAGCGGCGCAGCAGTCCCGCCCGCTCCAGTTTGTCGAGGCGGCCCGTCATCCCGCCGGTGGTGAGCATCAGCGTGGCCGAGAGCTGACGCGGGGACAGGGCGTAGGGCTCGCCGGAGCGGCGCAGGGTCGCGAGGACGTCGAACTCCCCGCGCGAGATGCCGTACTTGGCGTACGCCCTCTCCAGCCGGTCGCCCATGGCGCGCGAGAGCCGGGTGATGCGGCCGAAGACCTCCATCGCGACCGTGTCGAGGTCCGGCCGCTCCCGGGCCCACTGCTCGACGATCGTGTCGACGGGGTCCTTGCGCTGCTCGGGGCGTGCACTCATGGGCAGGAGTATCCGCCTCCCTCCCGGTCGCCCGCAAGAAAGTAGCTTGCTGGAAAGTTGCTTAGTGCTAAGCTAGTATCTGCCTACTCGAAGCCGTCCCGGGAAGAGGTGCGCCCCATGGCCCCGAACCGCGCCACCCTGATCGCGCTCACCGCCCTCGCCCCCGTCTCCTGGGGCACCACCTACGCCGTCACCACCGAGTTCCTCCCCGCCGACCGCCCCCTGTTCACCGGCCTGATACGGGCCCTGCCCGCCGGACTGCTCCTGCTCGCGCTCGCCCGGGTGCTGCCGCGCGGCGCCTGGTGGTGGAAGGCGAGCGTGCTCGGCGCACTGAACATCGGGGCGTTCTTCCCCCTCCTGTTCCTCTCCGCGTACCGCCTGCCCGGCGGGACGGCCGCGGCCGTCGGTTCGATCGCACCGCTGTGCGTGGTCGGCCTCTCGGTGCTGCTGCTGGGGCAACGGCCGACGGGGCGCACCCTGCTCGCCGGGACCGTGGCCGCGGGCGGCGTGAGCCTGGTCGTCCTGAAGGCGGCCGGGGCACTGGATCCGCTCGGTGTGCTCGCGGCGCTCGCCTCCATCGCCTCCATGTCCACCGGCACCGTGCTCACCCAGCGGTGGGGCCGCCCCGAGGGCGTCGGCCCGCTCGCGCTCACCGGCTGGCAACTGACCGCGGGCGGTCTGCTCATCGCCCCGCTCGCCCTGTTGATCGAGGGCGCCCCTCCCGCCCTTGACGCCCCGGCGGTCGGTGGCTACCTCTACCTCGCCCTGGTGAACACGGCGGTCGCGTACTGGCTCTGGTTCCGCGGCATCGGCCGCCTCACCGCCACCCAGGTCACCTTCCTGGGCCCGCTCTCCCCGCTCACCGCGGCCGTCGTCGGCTG
Organism: Streptomyces sp. NPDC005774; assembly: GCF_042871645.1. Classification (NCBI taxonomy): domain Bacteria; kingdom Bacillati; phylum Actinomycetota; class Actinomycetes; order Kitasatosporales; family Streptomycetaceae; genus Streptomyces; species Streptomyces sp. NPDC005774. Next base: position 142,744 of record NZ_JBIAIV010000004.1, read on the forward strand.
GGCGGTGCTCGGCGAGACACTGACGCCGTGGCAACTGGTCGGCATGGCACTGGCGTTCGGGGCGACGATGGCGGGTCAGCTCGCACCCGCGCCTCGACGGAAGGCATTTGAGCGAGGGGAGCCCGAGCGGAGCGTTCCGCGGCATCGTGAGGCGACGGACTGCCGTCCGTCGGTGGCGGCCCCCTGCGAGTAGCGGCGGGGCGGTGGACCGTGGAGCGTCCACGGCACCCGCCGTCCGCCGGATCCGCGCGGCCCCTCCGCCTCGTACCGGTACGGGCGAGCCGAGGTGGCCGTCGATGGCAGGGGGTGTGCCGCGGGAGGCCGTCGGGACGGGCCGGGCGACGGTGGGGGCTGCGCCGCGTGAGGCCGTCGGGACGGGCCGCGCGACGGTGGCGGGATGGTGGCTGGGGCGGCCGTCGGCTGCGTCGTCCTGGTGCGCGTCGCCGGGTACGTGCGGCACTTCCGCGCGTACCGGAACGGTCTCAGACGGGCGGCCAGTTGCGCAGAGCGGCGTCGGCCATCTCCTGGAGTTCGTCGCGGGCCACACCGCTCGCGGCCTGCACAGCGATGCCGAATGCCAGGGTGGTGACGTAGCGGGCCAGTAGCCCCGGATCGGTTTCGGGAGGCAGGTCGCCGTCGTCGACGGCCCGCTGGAACCGCTCCCGCACACTGCAACACCCGTTGTTGCGCCAAGCGGCGAGGAGGTCGCGGACGCCGCGCCCGGGATCGCTGGTCGCCAGGGCCCCCTGGACGCCCAGGCACCCTTGAGGACGGGCCGGGCGGGTGGTGGTCCGGACGGTGCCGCCCAGGATCGCGGTGGCGGTGCCGAGGGCGGTCGGCTCGTCGAGGGCCCGGGCCAGGTATCCGCCAGGGCCCTCGGTGTAGCGCTCCAGGGCCTTGCGGAACAGCTCCTCCTTGTTGCCGAAGGCCGCGTACATGCTGGTGGCGGAGATGCCCATCGCCCCGGTCAGGGCGGACAGGCTGGCCCCTTCGTAGCCGTGCTCCCAGAAGACCAGCATGGCGCGCTCAAGAGCCTCGTCGGCGTCGAATCCCCGCGGCCGGCCGATGGGGCCGCTCTGTTTGGTTGCCACCCCCGCAGCCTACCTCTTCCGTATCGGTCGATGCAGAAGTGCTACCGTTCGACTTCTGCATCGACCGATGCAGAAGTCGAAGGAGGCTGTTCCATGGGGCTACTCGAAGGCAAGACCGCTCTCGTCACCGGCGGCGGCAGCGGAATCGGCCTGGCCAGTGCGGTACGGCTGGCGGCCGAGGGCGCACACGTCTTCATCACCGGCCGGCGCAAGACCGAACTCGACGCGGCCGCCGAAGCGATCGGTTCGGCGGCCACCCCGGTGGTCGGCGACATCTCGGACCTGGCCGACCTGGACCGCCTCTACGAGACGATCCGCAGCCGGGGACAGGGCCTGGACGTCCTGTTCGCGAACGCCTCCGTCGCCGAGTTCATGACGCTCGAGCAGGTCACCGAGGAGCACTTCGACACCCTCTTCGGCATCAACGCCCGGGGCACGCTGTTCACCGTCCAGAAGGCGCTCCCCCTGCTCAACGACGGCGCCTCGGTGATCCTGAACGGCTCCACCAACGTGGACGTCGGCGCGGAGGCGTTCGGCGTGTACGCGGCGGCCAAGGCCGCCACCCGGTCGTTCGCCCGGACCTGGGCCAACGAACTCAAGGGACGTGGCATCCGGGTCAACACCGTCACACCCGGCCCGACCGACACCCCCGGCCTGTCGGGGCTCGCCCCCGACCCGGAGCAGGCCGCCGGCCTCAGGCAGAACCTGGCGGCGCAGGTACCGCTGGGCCGGCTCGGGCGCCCGGAGGAGATCGCCGCCGCCGTGGCCTTCCTCGCCTCCGGGCAGAGCAGCTTCATCACCGGTTCGAGCCTGTACGTCGACGGCGGCCTGAACCAGATCTGAGTTCTCCCCGCCTGCTCAACCGCGACGACGAGGACTTCGTCGTCCGGAGGGCCGCCACCCGACCGACACGGCTCGGCAAGCCCTTCCCCCGCTGGTCGATCCGCAAGCTCGCCGATCACCCGCGCGGGAACATAGCCCGGCCCGTCCGGACCGGTCGGGAGGCCCTGCGCTGCTTACCGGCCCGCCGCGGGATCTCCTTCCAGCGCACGAAAACCTGGAAGGAGTCCCCGGACGCGGACTTCGACGCCAAGCCCGCCCGCATCGAGTACGTGATCAACGAGCGGCCCGGCCGCACGTTCGCCTTCGACGAGTTCGGGCCGCTGGGCATCCGCCCGACCGCCGGCTCCTGCTGGGCCGAGCGAGGCCGCCCCGCCCGGCTGCCGGCGACGTTCCGCCGCACCCACGGGATCACCTGCTTCCACGGCAGCCACTCCGTCGGGGACGACCAGATGTGGGGCGTCAACCACAGAAGCAAGGGCATCGACCACACCTGGGCGGCCATGCGAACGATCCGGGCGGCCCGTCCGGACGGCGCCCCGATCTACGTGATCCTCGACAACCCTTCCGCCCACACGAACTGGCGGATGAAACGGTGGGCAGCCAAGAACAAGGCCGAGCTGTGCTTCACCCCGACCTACGCGACCCTGGGCCGACCCCGTCGAAGCCCACTTCGGCCCCTGTGGCAGTCCACCCTCGCCGACTCCCACCACCCCAACCACACCGTCCGGCCCCGAGCCCCGCACGCCTACCTGCGCCGGCGCAACAAGAACGCCCGCCACCCCGACGTCCTCGCCGCTCAGCGCCGAGAGCGCGCCCGCATCCGCAGAGAGAAGGGCATCCGCTGGGGTCGCCCCACGCACCCAAGCAGCCTGATCACCCCAACCGGCGCACCCTCACGGACAACGCACCAGCTGGAAGGGGTCGCCCTCGTCTCCCGCGATACGGTGCTGTCATGTCTCGATCAGTCGAAACCGGATCAGTCTTGTCTCCCGTCACCGCGGACGACGTCGACCTTGCCGTGCGGCTCGCCGTGAACATCCTCCGGGACGCACCCCCGGAGGGGTGGGGCGGTAAGGCCGGTTCGCTGGAGTGGGACTGCTGGGAGACCGTCGAGCACATCGCCAACGACCTGTTCTACTACGCCGTGCAGCTGGGGCCGCAGAGCCCGCCGCTGGACACCCATGTGCCTTTCGCGTTGAGCCGGAAGAGGCCGGACGGGCCCATGGTCTTCGCCTACGCGGAGCGTGATGCGGGCCCGGCCGGCCTGGTGCAGGTGCTGGAGGCGTGCGGTGCGCTGCTGGTCGCCATGGTGCGTACGGCGTCGCCCCGGGTCCGCGCCCACCACGCCGCCGGGGTGTCGGACCCCGAAGGCTTCGCGGCGTTGGGGGTGCAGGAAACGCTGGTGCACATGCACGATGTGGCGGAAGGCTTCGGGCTTGCCTGGACCCCGCCCTCCGCTCTCTGCTCGCGGGTGCTCGCCCGCCTGTTTCCAGAGGCTCCGGGCGGTGCGGATCCCTGGCTCACCCTGTTGTGGGCCACCGGCCGCGCCGAACTGCCGGGGCACCCTCGTCTCACCACGTGGCGCTCGGACAGCACACCGCGGTCATAGGAGGAGATCGGCTTCCGCCGCGACCGGGCTGATGATCGTGCCCTTACCGCGGCGAGAGCGCACCGGGCCACCCGTCCCAACCGGCAACCCGGCGAACCTGTGCGGTCACGGCACCAGCTCGCACCATACGTACTTGCCTTGACTGCCCTCACGCGAGAGCGGCTGCCAGCCCCAGACATCGGCACAGGCCCGCACCAGGGCGAGACCCCTTCCGTCCTCCCGGTCCAGCGCCGGTGTGAAGGGCTGCGGCGGCTCGGGCGGGGACGGGTCCGCGTCCCACGCCCCGATCCGCAGAACCCCCGACGCCGAGCAGCGCACCCGCAACGCGGCGGGCCCCTTGGTGTGCCGCACGGCGTTGCCGATCAACTCCGTCGCGAGCAGTTCCGCGACGTCGACCTGCCCGATCAGGCCGTGCACCGTGAGGATCAGACGCAGGGTGCGACGGCAGACGGTGACGGCTCTGGGGTCGTTCGGGATGGAGAGGGAGTACTCCCATGGGTCGGTTTCGGACATGCGAACTCCTCTGGGGTGAAGGTTGGTTGGGGTGGGGCGCTCTCTCGGGTCGCGGTGTCGATGCCGCTCGCGTTCCGGCATGGCGGAGCGGTGCACTTCCGTGACGTCGAGTGCGTAACGTGTTTGCTGCATCACCGAAAGTAGGTCATAAATTTATGACACGGCAAGCCTGTCGAGTAACCTGCCCCCGAACGTGTCGCTCCCGTGCGGCCGTTGAAAGGGGAACGACATGCCGCCCAGACGGCAGCCCACGGCGCGCCAGGCACGCTTGGGGGCCGAGCTGCGGAAGCTGCGTGAAGCCGCCGGACTGAAGGCCACCGAGGTGGCGAGCCTGCTCGGAGTGAACTCCGTGCAGATGAGTCAGATCGAGTCCGGTATCGCGGGAGTGAGTGAGGAGCGCCTGCGGCGCCTCGCCGCCCACTACGCCTGTGATGACGAGGCGTTGATCGCGGCGCTGGTGGTCATGGCGACCGAGCGAAAGAGAGGCTGGTGGGAGGAGTATCGGGGTTCACTGCCCAACGCCTTCCTGGATCTCGCGGAGCTGGAGCACCATGCCGGCTTCCGGTGGGACGTGGACTTCCTGCACATCCCGGGGCTTCTGCAGACTGAGGACTACTCTCGCGCACTCTTCTCCTACGTGAACCCCGAGTTTCCGAAGGGCGAGGTGGAGCGCTGGGTGGAGCACCGGATGCAGCGCAGGGTCATCATCGACCGGGCTGACCCGATTCCGTACGCGGCCGTCATCCATGAGGGTGCACTGCGGATAAGGGTCGGTGACCGAGTGGCGGCGCGGAGGCAACTCGCTCGCGTCCTGAGTATCTCCGATGCTGACCATGTCACCGTGCGCGTCATCCCCTTCGACCTGGACGACTTCGGAGGAGCGGGGAGCGCCATGGTGTACGCGGGTGGAGCCGTTCCTGAGTTGGACACCGTCGTTCGTGACGGTCCCAATGGTCCTGCGCTCATCGATGACGAAGCCCAACTGGCGCGCTATCGAAAGCTCTTCCGTAGGGTGGAGGCGGTGTCACTCGACGCCGAACGGACGCGTGACTTCATTCACGGACTGGCGAAGGAGCTATGAGGAAATGATGTCCCCCGACGCCTGGCGGAAGTCGTCCTTCTCCGGCGGTGGGCAGGGTGACGCCTGCGTCGAAGTCGCCCCCCGCCACTCCCGCATAGCCATCCGCGACTCGAAAAACCCTGCCCGCGGCATCCTGACCGTGCCCGCCGCCGCGTTCGCGGTTTTCATCGATGAGTTGAAGAAGTCCCAGGGGCACCCGGTGTGACGCGGGGGCCCCTGGAACGGGCGGCAGCGGCAACGGGTTTGGTGGACAAGCCGACCTCTGCCCGGATCTACCCCGTTAGCCTCGCAGGTCGGACAGGTCCTCCTCGCTGAGGCTGAGGTCGTTCGCCGCGAGGTTCTCCTCCAGGTGACCGAGCGAACCGGTGCCCGGAATCGCCAGCAGCGACGGCGATGTCGCCAGCAGCGAGGCGAGGTGCACCTGTGTGGTGGTCGCGCCCAGGTCAGCTGCGACCCTGGCGAGCCGTTCGGCGTCCAGCGGACTGACGCCACCGCCGAGCGGGAAGTACGGCACGTACGCGATACTCGCTTCCTCGCATGCTGCCAGCAGCCCCATGTCGCCGGTGTACCGGTTCTGCACCGCCGCGACAGGCGCGATCTCCCGGGCCTCGGCGAACTGGACGGCGTCGACGTTACTGACGCCCAGGTGCCGGATCATCCCCTCCGCGCGAAGCTCAGCCAGTACCGTGAACCGTTCGGCGACCGACTCGCCACCCAGCCCGGTCATCCCACCCACCCGCAGGTAGACCAGGTCGAGCCGGTCCAGCCCAAGAGAACGCAAATCTGCCTCGATCAAGCCGCGTAGCTGATCAGCCGTCGCCTGCCCGCTCGGCACACCCTCTGGCGTGGGCAGTGGCCCGACCTTCGTCGCGATCACCAGATCGTCACGGTACGGGGACAGCGCCCTACGGATCAGCTCGTTGGCCCGCACCGCACCCCGGCGGTAGAAGCCGGCCGTGTCGATGTGGTTCACACCCAGCTCCACGGCGCGCCGGAGCACCGCAAGGCCGTTGCCAGGGTCTCGCGGCGGGCCGTCAAAAGTGCCTGCCGCCAGACGCATCGCGCCGAAGCCGAGCCGGTTGATGGTCAGGTCTCCGCCGAGGGAGAACGTCTTGATCGCCATAAGACTCATGGTGTTCACCGCCACGACGCCCCGCGAGCTTGTGGCAGTTTGCTGCCAGACTTGAGGTATGCGGAACGAGCAGGTGTTCTCCGTCCGAGGGGACACAGAGTTGATCGTGCGCGCCGGCCATCTCTTCGAGTCCGCGCAGACCGAGTTCCTGTGCGCCGCCCGAGACCTCAAGACCTTCTCGCAGCCCCAGGCCAGGGCCGCGATCCACAACCGGATGCGCGCTGCGCGCTCCCCGGACTTCATTCCCCGCAAGCTGCTCAGCCCGGTCGCGCTCGCCGACGAGGAGGCCCGCGTGCATCTGCGGCTGGTGCAGGACCAGGGGGCTCTCGTCCGGATCAGCGGCTCGCGGCTGCCGCACGAGACCATCGTCATCGACCGGCGGGTGATGATCCTCGCCGGCGCAGAGACCTCTACAGGCCGCGAATACACCGTGACGACGTCGCAGATTCTGGTCGACGGCGTCCACTCGCTGTTCCAGGCGGTCTGGGACACCGCCGTCGATCCCGACACCTATCTGCGGAAGAACATCCCCCATCTCGATGCTGACGGCCGCGTGATCCTCAGAGCCCTCGGTTCGGGACTTACCGACGAATCGGCGGCCAAACAGCTCGGCCTTTCGCTCCGCACCTACCGGCGGCGCGTGGCCGAACTGATGGCCGAACTGGAGGCCAAATCCCGTTTCCAGGCCGGGCTGCGTGCGGGTGAGCTGGGACTACCCCGCTGAGACCGTAGTGATCGCAACCCTGCAGTGGTCTGCACACCCGAGCGCCTCGGGCCGCGCAACCCACCGTCGCGTCACCCCTTGAAGAACTTCCGGAGCCGAGCACTTGGACCATGCAACACACGGTCCTAGGGTGAAGGATGGGGTACGCGCACCGGAGTTGTCGCGTGACCTTATTCATCAGCTGGCCAAGGAGCTGTGAGGTATCCGATGACCGCCCCTACGCAATGGCGCAAGTCTTCCTACTCAGGTGGTGGCGATGGCAATGACTGCGTGGAGATCGCGGACTTGGGCGGCCACATAGCCATCCGTGACTCGAAGAGCCTCTCCTGCATCTCTTTCTCGGCCCCCACCCCCGCCTTCGCCGCTTTCATCGACGTGCTCAAGGAGCGCCGAGGGCGCTTGACATGATGCGGGGCGCCCCTTGAAATTCGATCCCCGCTGGTGCGGGGAGCAGGACGAGTGCGCTGGCCGGGACGCTCCCGAGGGGGGCCACCCCCGCGGGGATGGTCCCGGCGCCGGCTGCTGCGGCCTGGCTGACGGTGTCGTGCGCCGGCGCCGCATCCCTCACCCTTCTGGAAAGTGTTTGACGTAACGGAAAGAGCTTGAATACTTTCCGCTACGTCAAGTACTTCACGAGGAAGCAGGTGCGCTGCATGGGCGTGACGCCGAATCCCGCCGACGCTCTCTCCGAGATCAGGCGGGTTCAGCAGAAGGAGTACGGTGAACAGCGGCTTCCGCTCTTGTACATGCCGAGTGTGGTCATTCTGGTCACCGCGGCCGTGATCGCCGCAGAGCTGGACGGCATTGCGTGGTTCGTGTTCCTCGTGGCGAACGTCGCGGGCCTGGGCGCCATGTCCGGGGCGCTGGCCGCACGGGTGCGCGTCATATGGAGGCCGGGCACCTGGACTGTCAACGCGGGCGTACGGCCGGCCTTGTGGATCATCTCGTGCTCCGGCGTCTCGGTGATTGCTCTGGCCGTCGCAGGCTCAGCCACCGACTCCGTCATCTGGCAGAAGGCAGTCGCCGGTGCCGTCACGGCCCTCTACACGGCGGCCACCACCCGCTGGGTCGAGAACCGGGTGCGGGCCCACGCGGCGCGAGAGGTGGTCCGGTGAACCTCGACCCCGTGATCCACGCGCCCACCCGGCTCCAGATCATGTCCCTCCTGGCCGCAGCGACCGAGGCCGAATTCGCCTTCGTCCGCGACAGCCTGGAGATCAGTGACTCGGTGCTGTCCAAGCACTCCGCCGCTCTGGAGGCGGCCGGTTACGTCGAGATCCGCAAGGGCTACGTCGGCAAGCGTCCTCGCACCTGGCTCAAGCTGAGCCCTCAGGGCCGTCAAGCGTTCGCCGACTACGTCGACCGTCTCCGGCAGATCGTCGGCCGCCCTCTCGCCGAAGACCCTCGGGGCACCTGACCGACAGGACGGCCGTGCCGGGCTGTGCTCGGCCGTGTTCTTCGCCAAGAGCGGGCAGACCAAGGAGACTTCGAGGCGCGTTCGGTGAGGGCGACTCCTGGGGTCTCACCCTGGCCGAGCCGGCAGCACCACCGGCTCCCGTTCGTCCGGGCGGCCGTTGCCCGGCACACAGCCCACCCGGATGCGGCCTGCACGCCCACGCGCAAGGGCGCCCGGTACGAGTCGTACCGGGCGCCCCTCTGACACCTGCGGGCTTTATGCCCGCGCGTCCGCCGCCTGGGCGCGCAGGGCGCGTTCCACGCCTGTGCGGGACTCCGGGACGAGGCGGCACACGGCTCCGCGGTCGGCCGGTAGCGATCGTTCCTGAAGTCACGGGAGTCCCTGCCCTGCGGCACCGGACTGTTCCTGGCATGTGGCGTCGCGCCGGCGTGCTCCCCGGCGACCCACCAGGGTGAAGACGGCCACCGCGACCGAGGCCGCGACCCCCGTGGCCAGCGTCTCGGCGAGAGGGCTGTCCAGGCGCGGACGCAGGGCGTCTACGAGCCCGAACAGCACGGCAGTTCCCGCCAGGACCGCCGCGAGTGCGGCCGGCCAGCAGCGGTGGCGTGTGAAGGACCATTGGACAAGCCCTATGCCGATCAGGGGAGCGGTGGACAGGTGCGGCTCGTCGAGGAGGGTGAGGACCACGTATCCCAGACCGCCGGTCGCCCAGCAGACGGTGACCACGAGCACCGCCTCGCGCCAGGGGACGAACCGGCTCACTTCCGCGGCCTCTCGGCCACGACGCGAGCCCGACGGCGCTCCCGTGCCCGGTACACGCTTGCTGCCAGGATCGAGCCGACCACGAGCGGCCCGGCAGCCCAGGTGAGCAGGTCCGTCACCCAGCCGTGGTCCCCGCCGACCATCATGATCACCGACTTCAGGGCGAAGAGGATCCCCAGCAGCACGTAGCCGAGTCCCCAGGCACGGACCACCCACACGGGTCCCTGCAACTGCTGGGGTGGCCGGTGCGGCCGTCGCAAGGCCCGCCATCCCAGCCAGGCGCAGCCCAGCCCCGCGCCCGCCACGAGCACGTACACGGCCGTTTCCAACACCTCGGTCACGGTCCAGGGCATCCGTACCTCACTCTCCTGTGTCCCGCGGGCCCAGAAATGCCAGGGCCGCCCCCCGGTGATCATCATGACCGTCCGGAAGAGGGCCTCTCATCTGCCGGACACGGCAGACAGCCCACCCGGTGGCTTCCGGAATCCGGCAGTGAAAGGTCAGCTTGCCGGAGCGCTGTGGCGTCAACGGACGGCGACGGCCAGGCTGACCACGTAGCACTCCTCGACCGTGCCGTCGGGGAAGACCTCGGCCAGGAGGTCGCGCTCCGCGGCCAGAAACGTGCGGGTGGCGTCCTCGCCGAGACCGAGGAAGTCGGAGTAGCCGGCCAGATTCGCGAGATGGGTGGCGAGCGGGACGTCCCTGGTCCAGGCCGTCTGCCGGGTGGCGATGCCGAGTCCGGGCGCCAGGCTGCGGAACCGGGCCATCGGGTCGGGTTGTTCGCCGTTTTCGGCACCGAAGAGGCGGCGCAGGCGGGAGTCCTGTTCGGCTGTCCACCGGCCACCTTTCCGGGGCCGCCCGCGCCACCCACCCAAGGGCAAGGGCGCCCGGCGCGATCAACGCCGGACGCCCCTGATGCGTACGCGTAAGGGCTACGCCCCTTCGGCCGCCGCGTCCGCCGCCTGGGCCCGCAGGGCGCGTTCCACGCCGGAGCGGGATTCCGAGACGAGGCGGCGCAGGGCCGCGTTCGGCTCGGCGGAGGCCAGCCAGGCGTCCGTCTTCGCCAGGGTCTCCTCGGAGACCTGGATCGCCGGGTAGAGGCCGACCACGATCTGCTGGGCCATCTCGTGCGAGCGCGAGGCCCACACGTCGGCCAGCGCCTCGAAGTACCGGTCCGTGTACGGGGCCAGCAGCTCGCGCTGGTCGGTCTGGACGAAGCCGGCGATGACCGCCTCCTGGACCGCGTTCGGCAGTTTGTCGGACTCCACGACCGATGCCCAGGCCTCCGCCTTGGCCTCCTCGGTCGGCCGGGCGGCGCGTGCGGTCGCCGCGTGGCGCTCGCCCGCGGCGGTCTTGTCGCGCTCGTACTCGCCGGCGATCTCGCTCTCGTCGAACCGGCCCACCGCCGCCAGCCGCTGCACGAACGTCCAGCGCAGCTCCGTGTCGACGGCCAGGCCCTCGACCGTCTTCGTGCCCTCCAGCAGGCTGTCCAGGAGGTCCAGCTGCTCCGGCGTGCGCGCCGTCGCGGCGAAGGCGCGGGCCCACGCCAGCTGGTGGTCGCTGCCCGCCTCGGCGGCCCGCAGGTGGGCCAGTGTGGCCTCCGTCCAGCGGGTGAGCAACGCCTCGCGGGTGGTCGGGGCGGCGTACAGGTCGATCGCCAGCTTCACCTGGCGGTGCAGCGACTGTACGACGCCGATGTCCGACTCCTTGCCGATGCCGGACAGCACCAGCGACAGGTAGTCGCGGGTGGCCAGCTCGCCGTCGCGGGTCATGTCCCAGGCCGACGCCCAGCACAGGGCGCGCGGCAGGGACGCCTCGAAGTCGCCCAGGTGCTCGGTGACGAAGGCCAGCGACCGCTCGTCCAGACGCACCTTGGCGTACGACAGGTCGTCGTCGTTGAGGAGGACGACGGCCGGGCGGGCCTTGCCGACGAGCTGCGGTACGGCGGTCAGTTCGCCGTCGACGTCCAGCTCGACCCGGTCGACGCGCACCAGCTTGCCGCTCGCCGCGTCCAGGTCGTACAGGCCGACCGCGATCCGGTGCGGGCGCAGGGTCGACTCGCCCTTGGCGCCGGCGGGCAGCGCGGGCGCCTCCTGGCGGATGGCGAAGGAGGTGATGGTCCCCGTGCCGTCCGCGCCGTCCGTCTCGATCTCCGGGCGCAGGACGTTGATGCCGGCGGTCTGAAGCCACTTCTGCGACCAGGTGCTCAGGTCGCGGCCGGAGGTCTCCTCCAGGGCGCCCAGCAGGTCGGACAGGCGCGTGTTGCCGTACGCGTGACGCTTGAAGTACGCCTGCACGCCGCTGAAGAAGGCGTCCTTGCCGACGTAGGCCACCAGCTGCTTGAGGACCGAGGCGCCCTTGGCGTACGTGATGCCGTCGAAGTTGACCAGGACGTCGTCCAGGTCACGGATGTCGGCCATGATCGGGTGCGTGGACGGCAGTTGGTCCTGCCGGTACGCCCAGGTCTTCATGGAGTTCGCGAACGTGGTCCACGAGTGCGGCCACTTCGAGCCCGGTGCGTCCGCCTGGCAGGCGGCCTCGGCGTAGGTGGCGAACGACTCGTTCAGCCACAGGTCGTTCCACCACTCCATGGTGACCAGGTCGCCGAACCACATGTGGGCCAGCTCGTGCAGGATCGTGGAGGCGCGCACCTCGTAGGCGGCGTCCGTCACCTTCGACCGGAAGACGTACTGGTCGCGGATGGTCACCGCGCCGGCGTTCTCCATCGCGCCCGCGTTGAACTCCGGCACGAACAGCTGGTCGTACTTCCCGAAGGGGTACGCGTAGTCGAACTTCTCCTGGAACCACTCGAAGCCCTGCCGCGTGACGTCGAAGATGGCGTCCGCGTCGAGGTGCTCGGCGAGCGAGGGCCGGCAGTAGATGCCGAGCGGTACCGACTGGCCGTCCTTCTCGTACACGCTGTGCACGGAGTGGTACGGGCCGACGATCAGCGCGGTGATGTACGTCGAGATCCGCGGCGTCGGCTCGAACTCCCAGACATTGTCCCGGGGTTCGGGCGTGGGGGAGTTGGAGACGACGGTCCAGCCGGCCGGCGCCTTCACGGTGAACCGGAAGGTCGCCTTGAGGTCGGGCTGCTCGAAGCTCGCGAAGACGCGGCGGGCGTCCGGCACCTCGAACTGGGTGTAGAGGTAGGCCTGGTCGTCGACCGGGTCGACGAACCGGTGCAGGCCCTCACCGGTGTTGGTGTACGCGCAGTCGGCGCTCACCCGCAGCACGTTGCGACCCGGGAGCAGGCCGGGCAGGGCGATCCGGGAGTCCGCGAAGACCTCGGCGGGGTCGAGGGCGTCCCCGTTGAGGGTCACCTCGTGCACGGTGGGAGCCACCAGGTCGATGAACGACTCCGCGCCGTTCGCGCCGTTCGCGTCGTCGTCGGAGGCGTCCGCGGAGACGTCGAAGCGCACCGTGGTCACGGACCGGTAGGTGCCGCCCTCCTGCGCGCCGGAGAGGTCGAGATCGACCTCGTACGAGTCAACGGTCAGCAGCTTCGCCCGCTGCTGCGCCTCTTCGCGAGTCAGGTTTGTGCCAGGCACGCGGTCATCTCCTCGTCATGTGTCGGTCGCGCCATCCTTCCACGCCACCGGCGCGGAACGCGATGTCCATTTACCGCCGGTGAGGCGCCCCGCCGCGCGCGAACGCTGGACCCATGACGCTTCAGGCACCCCACCGCACGACCCCCCTCGCCGTGCACCCGATCCCGGGTGCCGTTCTGACGGACCTGCGCGCCCTGGACGACGCGGGCCGTCCTCCGGTTCCCCGCACCGACGAGGAGGGGGGCGCCCCGCTCCGCTGCTGCCTGCGCCACAGCGAGCCGAGCGAGTCGATCGCCCTGGTCAGCTACGCCCCCCTGCGCCGCTGGGCGGCGGAAACGGGCGCCGACCCGGGCCCGTACGACGAACAGGGGCCCGTCTTCATCCACGCTGAGGACTGCGCGGGACCGCGGGGCGACGACGGCCTCCCCTTCACCGCCGCCCACCGAGTCCTGCGCCGCTACGCCTTTGACGGGAGCATCCTGGGCGGGCGGCTGGTGGAGACGCCGGACGCCTTCGCCCCCGCCCTCACGGAGGCCTTCACCGACTTGGAGGTCGCCCTCGTCCACGTCCGCGCGGTGGAGTACGGCTGCTTCCTGTACGAGGTGCGGCCCGACGTCCGTAAGCGCCCAGCCGGCTGGTCAAGGCCCGGATCACCCGGCTGAGGAACGTCGCACCACCACCCGGCAGCGCCCCGGCTACTCGATCAGGCCGAGCCAGTGGCGGTACACCGAGGCGAAGGGTTCGACGCCCTCACCCCCGCGACGGCCCGCCTCCATCAGCCACTCGCAGGTCTGCCAGGCCTTGCCGACGATGTTGTCGGGGTAGCCGTAGCGCACCCGGTGTTCGGCGAACTCGTCCTCGTCCTCGATGTGTGCCTCACCTCCACGAGGCCGCACGACATCGAGATCGAGGTCCACCATGCGCAGGACGGTCCCGTCGGCGCTCCACTCGGGCACCGTGCACACGTCGCAGTACATCTCGGGGCCCGGGTCCGCGCAGAACGTGGCCGTCCACCACTCACCGCGCGGGACCGACATCACGTACGCGAACCGGCTTGTCCAGCCGCCCTCGGCCGAACTGACGGGAACGCCCTGCGCCGTGCCCAACCACACGCCGTGCTCGTCCTCACCGAGCCGGACGGCAGCCCACTGCGCGCTCAGGCTGCCGTCGTACTTGCGTATGTCGACCGACACGGAGGCGCCCTCTGAGACCATGCCGAGACGCTGACCCGACGGCGCCGACCGTGCCGTCCGGCCGCCTGGAACTCGCGATCCCGAAAATACGGGGCCCGGTCCGGAGACGGAGGCATTGCTGAAAAGAGTGAGCAGTCAGCAGGAATATGACACATAAGCGCTCAAATGAGCGCCATGTGGACAGTAGTGGCCGGAGTGCTCACGCTTTTCGGGTAGGTGTGTCACTTCCGGTGACGGCATTCCGCCGGGTGGCATTGAGGTTCGGTGCCTTCCCCCTGATCGCCGTACTGGCCGCCCTGTGGGGCTTCCTGGCCGCCGCCACCAACCCGCGCATCGCAATCGGCATCGAACAGGCAAGGGTGCCGACTTCGGGCAGCATGGCAGGTATGAGGATCAGCGTGAGCCTGCCCCAGGAGGATGTGGCCTTCATCGACGAGTACGCCGCCGGTACGGAGGCCGAGTCCCGGTCGGCCGTCATGCGAGTCGCCATCGAGCTGCTCAGGCAGGCGCAGCTGGAGCAGGCTTACACAGAAGCGTTCGCCGAGTGGGACTGCGGTGGGGAAGCCGGTCCGTGGGACCGGGTGAGCGGGGACGGGGTCACCAGCGGGGCCTGGTGACCGGAGCTCCTGCGCGTGACCCCTGCCCTTCGGGCGGGGCGTCGCGTTACGGCGCATCCAGCGCTCTGAATACGCCGAAGGGGGCTCACCCGGCCGGGTGAGCCCCCTTCGGCGAGCGGGTCTGTGGTTACCGCTTCAGCTCGGCCGCCACCAGTTCCGCGATCTGGACGGTGTTCAGGGCCGCGCCCTTGCGGAGGTTGTCGTTGGAGACGAAGAGGGCCAGGCCGTGGTCGACCGTCTCGTCGCGGCGGATGCGGCCGACGTAGGACGGGTCCTGGCCCGCCGCCTGGAGCGGGGTGGGAATGTCGGTGAGGACGACACCGGGGGCGTCGGCCAGCAGCTCGGTCGCGCGCTCGGGGCTGATCGGGCGGGCGAAGCGGGCGTTGATCTGGAGGGAGTGCCCGGAGAAGACCGGGACGCGCACACAGGTGCCGGAGACCTTGAGCCCGGGGATGTCCAGGATCTTGCGGGACTCGTTGCGCAGCTTCTGCTCCTCGTCGGTCTCGTTCAGACCGTCGTCCACGAGGTTGCCGGCGAACGGCAGCACGTTGAAGGCGATGGGGCGCTTGTAGACGGCCGGCTCGGGGAAGTCGACCGCGCCGCCGTCGTGGGCCAGCTTGTCGGCGTCGGCGACGACCTTCTGGGTCTGGCCGTGCAGCTCCGCCACGCCCGCCACGCCGGAGCCGGACACCGCCTGGTAGGTGGCGACCACCAGCGCGTCCAGACCCGCCTCGTCGTGCAGCGGACGCAGCACCGGCATCGCGGCCATCGTGGTGCAGTTCGGGTTGGCGATGATGCCCTTGGGGCGGTTCGCGATCGCGTCCGGGTTCACCTCGGAGACGACCAGCGGAACCTCGGGGTCCTTGCGCCACGCGGAGGAGTTGTCGATCACGACCGCGCCCTGCGAGGCGACCTTCTCGGCCAGCGCCTTCGACGTCGCGCCGCCCGCCGAGAACAGCACGATGTCCAGGCCGGTGTAGTCGGCGGTCGACGCGTCCTCGACCGTCACGCCGTCCAGCTCCGTGCCCGCCGAACGGGCCGAGGCGAACAGGCGCAGCTCCGTGACCGGGAAGTTCCGCTCCTTGAGGATGCCGCGCATGACCGTGCCCACCTGACCGGTGGCTCCGACGATTCCGACCCTCACGGCTTCTCCCTCACTGAATGCTGCGCCATACGGCGCATACGACGTATACGCCGTACATGTGCTCTTTACCCGACGGCCGGGCGTTTCCATCATGCGGCCCACCACGGCCCGCCTGTCCAATTCTTTGCGCCCCCTGCTCGCCCAGTGGGACACGCGGGCAGGGGCCACCGGTCGCGGACCTGCGGTCGTCACCCCGCCGAGCTGCAGGAATTCGTCCTGTGGGGGTCGGCGGCCGCAAGGTTCCCTGCCCCGCACAGCCCCACCCACACGGAGGTGTGACGTACGCCTCTGTCCGGTTCGCGCGACGGCCGAACGTTCCGGCCCGGACCGGCGTCGTAGAAGAAACGGGGTGAGGGGGGTGGGCAGTGCTGCGCGGAAGGATCCGGCGTGGCCGGCAGGCGTACGGCGCCGCGGAGGACGACCCGCTGGACACGGCACAGGAGCGCCGGGTCCGGGCGGTGCTCGCGCTCGGCGGGGTGCCGCAGACCGACCTGCCGGACGGGGTGCAGCAGGTCCGGCTGCGGCTGCTGGAGCGGGCCGCGAGCGGGCGGGACGCGCCCCGGGACGTCTCGGCGTGGGCGGCGGTCGTCGCCTCCAACATCGCCATGGACTGGCACCGGGCCAAACGCCGCCAGGAGCGGCTCGGTGAACGCCTCGCCGCGCTGCGCCCCGCCGAGCCCCCCGCCGACGAGGAGACCCGCCTGCTCTCCCTCGCCGTCGCCCGCGGTCTGGACGGGCTGCCCGACGCCCAGCGCCAGGTCGTCGTGCTGCGGTTCTACGCCGACCTTCCGGTGCGCTCGATCGCCGAACAGCTCGGCGTGCCGGAAGGCACGGTCAAGAGCAGGCTGCACACGGCGGTCCGGGCCCTGCGCGCCCGTTTGCACGAGGACGAGGTGGTGTGACGTGAGCGTCCACGACGGCCGGAACAACACCGGAGACGAGCACGGCATCCAGTACGACGGCGTCGAGTACGAGGGTGTCGACGCCCTCATGGCCGCGATCCTCGACGAGCCGCTGCCCGCGGAGGCCCGGCAGGACCCGGTGTTCCTGGCCGCGCGGGACGCTGCAGCCGCCGATGTCGCCGTGCTGCGGGAGCAGCTGGGGCTCATCGGGGACACGCTGATCCGGGAAGCGGAGCCCGCCCCCGCGCCGGTGCGGCCCCTGCCCGCCGTCGCCCGGCCGCCCCGCCGTGCCCGTCGGCCGCTGAGGATCGCCCTCGGCGCGCTCGCCGCGGCGGCGGCCGCCTCGGTGGTCCTCGGCATGGGCTGGCTCGTGACGCAGGCCGGGCAGGGCGACGGCATGTCGTCGTCGGCCGAGGCCGACAGAAAGGCAGTGGGGGCCGACGAGGCACCGGGCAGCGCCAGGGGGTCGGCCGATACCGGCTTCGGCAGCCCTCGCTATCTCGCCTGCGCCCGGCTCGTCGCCGAGGGCACGGTGTCGGCGGTGGAGCCGGTGCCGGGCGCCGGACAGGAGCACGTCACGCTGGAGGTGACCCGCCGCTACAAGCCGGAGCCGGACGCGGGTACCCCCGCAGGAGAACAAGAAGAGGTCACGTTCCTGACCGGGTCGACCGACCGGCCCCGGCTGCACCCCGGTGACGAGGTCCTGGTCGGCCTGCCCCTTGAGAGCTCCGTCCCGGACATCGTGATCGTCGGTGAGGAGGACATCGCCCCCGAGCGGGCGCGCGTCACCGCAGCCCTGCCTGCCTCACGCACCCTGACCTGCGAGTGATCGGAGGAGGTTGCGTACAGCGTGCGTACGGCGAAGGGGCGGGCGCCCTGGTGGACGCCCGCCCCTCGGTGGTGGCCGTCGGTTACGGCACGACCTTCTCGATCGTCACGCTGCCCGTGCCCGCGACCGTGCCGCGCGCGTTGACCAGCTGCACCCGGCCGAAGAACTCACGTCCCTCGGGAGCCGCCGCGACGGCGGTGACGCTGCCGGAGACGGTGGCCGACTCTCCGGTGCCGATCTTCACCGGCGTGGCACCGTCGACCGTGACCTCACCGAGCGTGGTGGAGAAGAACACGTCCCGGTAGTCGTAGCCGGTGGAACCGGCCGGGACGGAGTAGCCCACGACCCTGACGGTGTAGGTACCGGCCGCCGGGCGGGCGATGGACACCGACTCCTCCGAGTCGCCGTCGGCGGACTGGGCGACGGCGGTGCCGGCCGCGTTGTAGACCGCCAGGTCCAGGTCGGCGGCGGTGTCGGAGACGTTGCCGATGGCGACGTCGAGCGATGTGGCGCCCTCGGGCACCGTGACGGTGGTGGTGTGCGTGACACCCTTGGAGATGGCGGGCCGGGCCGACTTGGCGGAGCCCAGCGGGCCGCCGACCAGCTTGCCGTCCAGTTCGGCGGCCTGGTTGGTCACCTTCCAGGAGACGTCGGCCGGAGTACCGACCTTCGCCTCCGGCACGGTCACGGTCTGCGGGTCGAAGACCGCGCCGAGCACGGCGACGTCCAGCTTGTACGGGTTGTCGAGCAGCGGCGAGGTGCGGCGCGACTCGACCTCGATCTCCCAGACGCCCGGCTGCGGGTTCACGTACGACCGCAGGTCGGGGCGGCAGGTGTTGGCCGGGTTGCTGTAGTTCGGGTAGCAGTTGACCGTCGACGTCGGGTCGGCCGGGACACCGTAGGGGTGGAGGGCGATGAACCGGGTCTGGCTCGTGGCCTTCAGTCCGCCGAGCGCGACCTCCAGCGTCTTCGCGCCCTTGGGCACGGTGACGAAGTAGGAGGTGGTGGCGTTGCGCTGGGCCGTGCCGGAGGCGGAGAAGGTGTGCGCCAGCGGAGCCGAGACGACCACGGTGCTCAGGATCTGCCGGTCGACGCCCTCGGTGCGCGGGTCGTCGACCTCCAGGATGGCGCTCTTGAGGCCCGCGGACCGGGGCGCGGCCTGGATCTTGACGGTCACCGGCTTGTTCAGCGACAGCTGGACCTTGCCGTCGCCGACGATGCGGAAGGCGCCGTCGGTGTTGTTCGCGAGGTCGAGCTCGTGCCGGATCGTACGGTCGGGGCCGGACGTACGGGTGATGGTGACGTCGTACGTCTTCTTCTGGCCGGCCTTCAGGCCGCCCTCGCGGTCGTAGACGCCGGTGCCGAAGCCGGGGGTCTTCAGGAACTGGTCGATCGCGGTGTCGACCGGAGCCTTCACGCTGTACTCGTGCGCGGTGGCCCCGTCCCGGATCGAGTCCCAGGCCTCCTCGAGGTCGATGAGACCGGCGCCCTCCTCGTAGGCCTGCAGCCCCTTGACGTGCTGGGCGGTGGAGGTGAGGGCGGTGCGCAGCTTCGCGGGCGTCAGGTCGATCCGCTTCTGCTTCGCGGCCGACAGCAGCAGCGCGGCGGAGCCGGCGGCCTGCGGGGACGCCATCGAGGTGCCCTGGAGCATGCCGTAACCGGCCGGGAGGCCGTAGCCCGCCTCGGCGACCGGGGCACCCGGCGCCCAGGTCTGGATGGTGTTGATCGCCGCGCCGGGCGCGATCAGCGTCGGCGTGAAGCCGCCGTCCTCACGCGGACCGCGCGAGGAGAACGGCATCATGGCGTACTTCGTCTTCACGACGGAGCCGTAGTTGGCGGCCCAGGTCTCCTTGGAGACGGACGCGCCGACCGAGATGACCTTGTCGGCCAGCGACGGGTCGCCGATGGTGTTGGCGCCGGGGCCGGAGTTGCCCGCGGAGATCACCAGCTGGACGCCGTAGGTGTCGATGAGGCGGGTGTACAGCTCGGCGCGGGCGTTGTTGCCGTCGTTGAGCGCCGGCAGGCCACCGATGGACATGTTGACGATGTCGACACCGCGCTCGGTGACGAGGTCGATCATGCCCTCGGTGAGGGCCACGCTGGTGCAGCCGCCGGACCAGGTGCAGGCACGGGACGAGACGATCTTCGCGCCGGGCGCGGCGCCGTTCATCTTCCCGCCGAACAGGCCGTGGGCGGCGGTGATGCCGGCGACGTGCGAGCCGTGGGAACCCTCGATGAGACCGATGTTGACGAAGTCGGCCTTGTCGCCGGCCGCGTTGCGGACGACGTCCTTGCGGATCTCCACGACGAACGGCTGGCGCTCGGCGACCTCGGTGGACGGGTCGTCGGTGCCGAAGTACCCGATCTGGAAGCCGTCCTTGTAGGGCTTCATCGGGGTGTCGTCGGAGAAGTCCCGGTTGTCGTTCAGGTCGACGCGGACGGTGCCGGCCGCCGCGTCGTACAGCACGCCCCAGGCGTCGGTGGTGTCGCCGTCGAAGTTGGCGTCACCGCCCGCGTCGCCGCCGATGGTGTACGACTCCTTGAAGGTGCTGATCCGGTACGAGCCCGCGGGCGCCGTCCAGGTCGCGCCCTCGTGGGTGAAGGTGGGGCCGGTCACCGACTCGGTCATCGGGCGCCAGGTCTCGTCGCCGTCGACGAGCGGGTCGGTCGCCGTCACCCAGTCGACGATCTTGCGCTCGCCGGTGGTGGTCTTCTGCAGCGCGGGGTGGGCCAGGTCCACGCCCGAGTCGAGGATGCCGATGGTGACGCCGCGGCCGTCCGCCTTCGGGTTGTCCTTCACGAAGTCGACGGCGCCCGTCTCGAAGGACGGGTTGTACGGGTTCTTCGCGGGGGTCCGCTTGTCGGGGCCCGGGTAGGCGGCGGTGTCCTTGCTCTTGCCCGCGGCCTTGGCGGTGGTGTCCGCGGCCGGGGTCGGGTCGTCGAGCGGGATCTCGTCGCGCAGGTCGATGCCGTGCACGGTGGAGAGCTTGGCGGCGGCGGCGATGGCCGCGTCCGCCCTGGCGGTGGGGACGGTGGCGCGGACGTAGCCCAGCTTGTCGTGGGTCCGGCCGACCGAACCGCCCTTCACCGCGTTCAGTTCCTCGGCGACCTGCTCGGTCTTCCCGGGGGCGGTGGCGATCATCATCGTGACGTTCTTGACGCCGTCTGCCTTGGCCTCGGCGAGGAGGTCCGCGTCACTCGAACCGAGCTTGTCGGGAGCGGACTTGACGTCACCGTCGACGGGTACGGCGGCCGGCGCGTCGGCGGCGGCCGCCAGGGGTATCGGGCCGACCGCGCAGAGCGCGGCGACGAGACCGGCGGCCAGGGCGATACGGGCCGTGCGTCTGGTGCCCGATATCGACTCGCGCGGGGAGGAATGGGTCATCGGCATCCCTTGTAAGTAAAGGAACCATCGTGGAGCGGCCGGAGCCGATCGACCCTGGCCGCGATCGTCCGGAATACGGTCCCGGACGATCGTTGAGCCTTACCCAAGGGGTGTGTGTTGGGCGAGAGTTGGCGGAATCGAAATGAAGGTATGGGGAAAACCCGCTATTCGTTTATGGGGTGTTGGGGACCGAAGCGGGCAAGTCGGCCGTACGGGCCGCCTCGTGGACGCCCGCGGGTTAACGTCCCAGGATGCGGCAGACCCTGAGGGTGGCGGCCTACGCCGTGGTGGTGCGCGACGGACAGCTCCTGCTGGCCCGGTCCCCGGTGCCCGGAGGTGCTCCGGAGTGGGTTCTTCCGGGCGGTGGCATGGAGCACGGCGAGGATCCGTACGACACCGTGCGGCGGGAGGTCGAGGAGGAGACCGGGTACCGCATCGAGGTCACCGGACTGCTCGGCGTGAACTCAGCCCGGCACGCTTTCACCCGGCACACCTTCGTCCGCCGCCTGGGCCGCAGGGCCGACCACCACGCCGTACGGCTGGTCTACGAGGGACGGATCGCCGGCGGCGAACTGAGGAACGAGACCGGCGGCTCCACCGAACTGGCCGCCTGGCAGGCCCTGGACGCCGTCCCGGACCTGGTCAGGATCGGCATGGTCGACATCGGCCTGCGGCTGTGGCGGGAGCGCCCTGCGGCGGGCCGGGTGGAACGCGCACAGTGACGGCCCCCGTCCGAACCTGCCCGCTCACCCGCCGGCTGGGCGCCACCGGCACCGGCCCCGCCGTGGCGCACCTGACCGAGGCGCTGAGCCACCTGCACACCCCCGGCGTACTGGACGGCAACCCCCTGCTGGCCGCTCCGCACACGGCGACGGCCCCGGCACTGCGTGCCTGGCTCGTGGACGCCGTGGACGCCCTGACGGCAAGCCCCGTGGCGGTCGACGCCGAGGCCGGGCGCATCCTGCGCGCGTACTACGTCGACCGGTCGGGTACCCACTGGCAGGTGGCCCGCAGCCTGCACATCAGCCGCGCCACGTACTTCCGTCGCCTGCGCCACGGCATGGTGACGCTGGCCGCGCGGCACGCGGGCTGACGACACCGCGGCGGGACAGGGGACAGGGGGCACGCGGAGAGCCGGCGCGTGGAACACGCAGAAGACCAGGACTTATCAGTCGATGGTGGTAAACATCCTCATTGCCGGAATGGGGTGGATGTTCAGCTGCCCGGCTCTCCGTCAAGTGAACGCGGTGTGACCGGTTCCGGGCCGGTGCGGGAGCGGGTGCCGACGGCCCGGGGGCCCAAGATCCACGTACGGCGATCGGTGTCGCGCGTTGCCGTCGCGTTCACACGCAGGCCATTCCCGCTGCCAAGCATCCAGTACCAGCGGGACGTTCGCCCGGCGAACGCCCCGCGGTCACTGCCGATGCGTTCGCACCCGGGGAGACAAGCGCCATGTCGCGCATACGCTCAGTCGCCGACTCCGGTGGACTCCACCGCCGTTCCCTCCTCGCCGCCACCGGCGCGGTCGCCCTCTCCGCCGGCGTCGGTTACGCCCTGCGTCCCGGCGGCGACCAGGCCGTCGCCGCCGGCAGCGCCGACGCCGCCGCGGACGAGGCCGTCCTCGCCTCCTCCCGGCAGGCGCCGGCCGCCCCGCTCGCCCCGTACACACGCGGCACCACCGTCGCCGGGGTGTCCGCACCGCGCGGCGGCCGTGCCGCCGGCCACCGGCGCCTCGACGAAGGACCCGGCTGGGAGAGGGTGGTACGCGGCGAACTGGCCGGCGCCCACTCCGGCAGGGACGACCGCCGCACCACGCTGGCCGCGTTCGTGCAGCTCACCGACCTGCATGTGCTCGACACGCAGCACCCGCTGCGCCTGGAGTACCTGCGCTCCACCGATGTGCACGCCTGGCGGCCGCACGAGGCGCTCACCGTGCACGGCGTGGTCTCCCTCGTCGAGCGGATCAACAACCTGCGCGGCGCCCCCGTCACCGGCTCCCCGCTGCACTTCGCGATGACCACCGGCGACAACACCGACAACAACACCCGCTCCGAACTGGACTGGTTCCTGACGGCGCTCGGCGGCGGCCGCATCACCCCCAACAGCGGGGACCCGCGCCACTACGAAGGCGTCCAGAACAGCGGTCTGCGACAGTACTGGCAGCCGGACGCCACCACCCGCGACGCCGACAAGCAACTCGGCTTCCCGCACCTCGACGGCTTCCTCGCCGCGGCCGTCCGCGAGGTGAACAGCCCCGGCCTCAACCTCCCCTGGTACTCCACCGTCGGCAACCACGACGCGATGCCGCTCGGCTGCTACGCCTCCCACGGCGACCCGTACCTCACCGAACTCGCCGTCGGCGGACGCAAGCTGATGGAGCTCGGGGCGGCCGAGGCGAAGAAGCTCCAGCAGGTCATCAGGAAGGCCGGCGACCCGCGGGGCGTCCAGTACGGCGAGTTCCTGAAGTCCCACGCCCGCGCCATGCGCCCGGTCACCCCCGACGAGGCACGTGCCCCCTTCACCCCCGCCGAGTACATCGAGGCCCACCTGGACCCCGCCTACCGCGGGTTCGGCCCGGTGGGACACGGCTACTCCGCCGCCAACCTCGACGCGGGCACCCAGTACTACGCGTTCCGCGTCTCCGACGACGTCATCGGCATCAGCCTCGACACCACCGACCCCGGCGGCCACTACGCGGGATCCGTCGGCACGGCCCAACTGCGCTGGCTGGAAAGGACACTGCGCACCCACAAGGGCTCCCGCACGATCGTCTTCAGCCACCACACCAGCGAGTCGATGACGAACACGCACCGCGACCCGGCCCGCCCCGACGAACGGCGCCACGACGGCAAGGAACTCCTCGAACTCCTCGGCGCCCACCGCAACGTGGTGGCCTGGGTCAACGGCCACATCCACCGCAACGCGATCACCGCGCACACCGGTTCGGCCGGTTCCTTCTGGGAGATCTCCACCGCCTCCCACGTCGACTTCCCCCAACTCGCCCGCGTCATCGAGCTGGTGGACAACAAGGACGGCACCCTGTCCCTGTTCACCACCCTGGTCGAGTCCGCGGCCCCGTCCCGCACGGACTACGGCGACCTCACCCAGACCGGTCTCGCCGCCCTCTACCGCGAGCTGTCCTGCAACGCCCCCGGCGCCCGCACCGACCTCGGCGGCACCCCCCGGGACCGCAACACGGAACTCCTGCTCAAGGCGTAGGTGTAGGCGGAGGTGCAGGTGCAGGTGCAGGCGCAGGTACAGGAGGGGCGGGTGGCCCGGGGAGTGCCCGCCCCGGTTCAGCGGGGCAGGACCATGACGTAGGCGGCGGGGTCGCGGTCGTCCGCCGCCATCAGGGCGGTACGGACCACCGCCGCCTGCTGCTCCGCGGCGTCCCGCAGTCCGCGCGGGGTGACCCGCACGACCGTGATGCCGAGCCGCTCCAGGTGCTCCCGCTTGCGGGCGTACCCGGACCGCAGGACGTCGTCGTCCGGGAGGTTCTCCCGGCAGGTGTCCAGGTCGAGCGCCACGGCCTGCTCCGGCCAGTACGCGTCCAGGCCGCCGAGGTGGGGGCCGCCCGGCAGGCGCAGGTCGACGTTCCACAGCGGGTCGGGCAGACCGTACGCGCGCACCATCCGGTACAGGCCGTCCTCCGCGTGCGCGCGGCCCTCGGCCATCAGGGAGTCCACCACGCGCACCACGTGCGGCCGGCCCAGCAGCTTCGCGGCGGTCAGCTCCCGTACCAGCGCGCTCGCCTCGCAGTGGCCGCCGCCCACCGCCTCCATGAGCAGCCTGCGCACCGTGTCCGCGTCGTCCAGGACCGCCACCGCGTCGGCCAGCGCCCGCGGAACCGGCGCCACCGGTACGCCCGCCACCCGCTCGGGGGCCGGCAGCACCGGGGTGCGGACGATGCGCACACCGCCCGTGGAGCGCAGCCGGCGCAGCCGCGGGACGAGTACGTCGAGGGTCTCCAGGCAGGACAGCGGGGGAACGGAGGAGAAGCCGTGCAGGGTCAGCGCGGCCGGACCGGTGATCATCGCGTCCTCGTAGTGGGGCGCCGTCGAGTCGGCCGGGCCGGGCTGGGCGAGGACGCGCACGGACCGCTCCCGCGTCGTGTACAGCAGCGCCGCGTGCAGCCGCTCCTCGCCGGTCGGCGGACCCGGGTGGAGCAGGACGACACCGGGCAGGAGCTGCTGCCAGGGACCGCCGGGGCGGCACTGGTCGTCGGCCTCCGAGACCGAGATCCCGTGCGAGCGGAGCTGGGCGGTGGTGAGAACGCGCCGCGGGCCGGCGGCGAGGTGGTGCAGGGGACGGGGGGAGAGCGGGGGACGGGGGGAGAGCGGGGGGAGCGGGGAGTCGTGGTTCATGTCCGGCAATCTCCCGCGCCGGATCCGTTCCCGAACCTCTGTTACAGACCCGTCGGCAATTAGGGACAAGCCTGCCCTAAAGGACGTGTGTTCGGATACCGAAAACCCCTGGTCCATTCGGGTGAGACCAGAGGTTACGGCTGTTATTGACCGAATTTCGTAACGGTCACGGAGCGTGGGGCCCGGCGGTGGGGCCCGGCGGTGGGACCGGGGACGGCACCGGTGTCCCGTCCCTGTCGGTCCGCCGCGCCCGCGGGAGGCACCTGTGGTCGTCCCGCGCCCGCGGGACGCGCCGGTGGTCACCCCGCCGTCGCGTCGCACGCCTGGCCGCGCAGCGCACGTGCCAGGTCGTCCCGGGCCTCCAGCACCAGACGGCGCAGCGCCGGTGGCGCGTCCTCGTGGGCCGCGAGCCACGCGTCCGCCGCGTCCAGCGTCCCCGGCGAGTCCAGCAGCTCGGGGAACAGGCCCCGCACCACGTGCATGGCGATCTGGATGGACCGCTCCTCCCACACCCGCTCGATCACCGCGAAGTACTTCTCCGCGTACGGCGCGAGCAGCTCCCGCTGCGAGGGCTGGGCGAAGCCCGCGATCGTCGCCTCCACCAGCGCGTTGGACAGTTCCTCCGACTCCACGAGCCGCGCCCAGCCCCGCGCCTTGACCTCCGCCGACGGTCGGGCGGCCAGGCAACGGACCTGGTGGCGCCTGCCGGAGGCGGTGTCGTCCCGGGCCAGCTCCCCGGCCAGCGCCTTCTCGTCGGCGAGCCCGTGCGCGGCCAGCGGCTCCAGGAACACCCAGCGCAGCTCCTGGTCGACCTCGAGCCCGTCGACCGTCGCCGTGCCCGACAGCAGCTCCTGGAGCAGCTGGAAGTCGCCCGGCGCCACGGCCGACCGGGCGAAGAAGCGGGCCCAGGCCAGCTGCTGCTCGCTGCCCGGCCCGGCCGCCTCCAGCTCGCGCCGGGCGCCCTCGGCGAGCAGCCGGCCGCCGGTCTCCCGCCAGGCGGGCGCCGCGTAGTGGACGAGCGCCGACTCGGCCCAGGCGTGCAGCATCTGCAGCACGCCGATGTCGGACTCGCGCCCGCCGAACCGCAGCACCAGGTCCACGAACTCCCGTGCGGGCAGCAGTGCGTCCCGGGTGAGGTTCCACAGCGCCGACCAGCACAGGGCGCGGGCCAGGGGGTCGGTCAGCGCGCCCAGGTGCTCGCGGAGCGTGGCCAGCGAGGTTTCGTCGAAGCGGATCTTGCAGTACGTGAGGTCGTCGTCGTTGACCAGCACCAGCTCGGGCGCCTGCGCACCCGCCAGCTCCGCGACGACCGTACGCGGTCCGTCGACGTCCGTCTCGGCGCGCGCGTACCGCTCCAGCGCGCCCTCGGCCGTGCGCCGGTACAGGCCCACCGCGACCCGGTGCGGGCGCAGTTCGGGGTGGTCCGCCGGGGCGATCGGAGTGGCCTCCTGCACCACCGCGAGTTCCTCGACCCTGCCGTCCGCGCCCAGCAGCACCTGAGGGGTGAGGGAGTTGACCCCGGCCGTCTGGAGCCAGGCCCGCGACCACGCCGTCATGTCGCGTCCGCTGGTCTCCTCGAGGACCGACAGCAGGTCACCGAGGCGCGTGTTGCCGTACGCGTGCCGCTTGAAGTAGCGCCGGGCGCCCTCCAGGAAGGCGTCCTGGCCGACGTAGGCCACCAGCTGCTTGAGGACCGAGGCGCCCTTGGCGTAGGTGATGCCGTCGAAGTTCAGCTTGGCGTCCTGCAGGTCGCGGATGTCCGCGGTGACCGGGTGCGTGGACGGCAACTGGTCCGCGCGGTACGCCCAGGCCTTGCGGCGGTTGGCGAAGGTGATCCAGCCGTCGGTGAACCGGGTGGCGCCCACGAGCGAGAAGGCGCCCATGAAGTCGGCGAAGGACTCCTTCAGCCACAGGTCGTCCCACCACTCCATGGTGACCAGGTCGCCGAACCACATGTGCGCCATCTCGTGCAGGATGACGTTGGCCCGGCCCTCGTAG
The DNA here is from genome assembly GCF_042871645.1 of Streptomyces sp. NPDC005774. NCBI lineage: Bacteria > Bacillati > Actinomycetota > Actinomycetes > Kitasatosporales > Streptomycetaceae > Streptomyces > Streptomyces sp. NPDC005774. The sequence goes on from NZ_JBIAIV010000004.1 coordinate 169,899, forward strand.
GACGCCTGCGTGACCTTGCCGCGGAAGATGAACTCCTCCCGGAAGGTGACCAGTCCGGGGTTCTCCATCGCGCCCAGGTTGTACTCGGGCACGAACGCCTGGTCGTACTTCCCGAAGGGGTACGGGTAGTCGACGTGATCGTGGAAGAAGTCCAGGCCCTGCTTGGTCACCAGGAACACGTCGTCGGCGTCGAAGTGCGGCGCCAGAGCCTTGCGGCACATCGCGCCGAGCGGGATCTCCAGCCGGGTGCCGTCGGGCAGTTCGCGCTCGTAGCTGTCCGTGACGTAGTGGTACGGCCCGGCGACCACACAGGTGATGTAGGTCGAGATCGGCTTGGTCTCCGCGAACCGCCACACCTCGTCGGTGAGTTCGCCGACGCCGTTGCTCCACACCGTCCAGCCCTCGGGGGCCCGCACCTCGAAGCGGTAGGGCGCCTTGAGGTCGGGCTGCTCGAAGTTGGCGAAGACCCGGCGGGCGTCGGCCGGCTCGTACTGGGTGTAGAGGTAGACCTCGCCGTCCTCGGGGTCGACGAAGCGGTGCATGCCCTCGCCGGTACGGGAGTACGCGCACTGGGCGTCGACGATCAGCTCGTTGTCGGCGGCCAGGTCCTCCAGCAGCAGCCGGGAGCCGTCGAACACCTCCCCGGGGTCGAGGTCCCGCCCGTTGAGCGAGACGGCCGTCACGGCCGGCGCGATCAGGTCCGCGAAGCTGCTCGCGCCGGGCTCCGTGCAGCGAAACCGGATGGTGGTCACCGAGCGGAAGGTGCGCGGCCCCTCCGCGCCGGTCCCGCCCTGCCCGGCACTCGCGCCGGGCGCGCCGGCCGCGGTGCGCAGGTCGAGGGACACCTCGTACCCGTCCACCGACAGCAGTGCGGCCCGCTCCCGGGCCTCGTCGCGGGTCAGGTTCTCACCGGGCACAGGCGGACTCCTCATACGTCGTCATACGTCGTCGGCATCGACAGGGCTGTACAGCACCGATCCTGCCACGCGCCCCTGACGCGGGGCAGCCGGGAACGGGAGGGGCGGGAAGGGGACGGGAATGAGAGGGGGAGCCCCGGTGTTTCCGGGGAAGCGATTCCCCGCACCTGCCTCATGAGGAGCGTCATGCCGGACACGTCCACCGCCGCCACTCCCGTCGACTTCTGGTTCGACCCGCTGTGCCCCTGGGCCTGGATGACCTCCCGCTGGGTGCTGGAGGTGGAGAAGGTGCGGGACATCAAGGTCCACTGGCACCTGATGAGCCTCGCGGTGCTCAACGAGGACCGGCTCGACGAGCTGCCCGAGGAGTACCGCGAGATGCTCGCGACCAAGGCGTGGGGCCCCGTCCGCGTGGTCATCGCGGCCCAGGAGGAGCACGGCGCCGAGGTGCTCGGCGACCTCTACACCGCGCTCGGCACCCGCATCCACAACCAGGGCGAGGGTCCGGAGAAGGAGGCCGTCGCCGCCGCCCTGAAGGAGGTCGGCCTGCCCGACTCCCTCATGGAGCACTGGGACTCCACCCCCTACGAGCCCCAGCTGCGCGCCTCCCACAAGGAGGGCATCGACAAGGTCGGCCAGGACGTCGGCACCCCGGTCATCGCCGTGCCCGGTGCCGACGGCGAGCAGATCGCCTTCTTCGGTCCGGTCGTCACCCCCGCCCCCAAGGGCGAGGAAGCCGCCCGCCTCTGGGACGGCACCCTCGCCGTGGCCTCCGTCCCCGGCTTCTACGAGCTCAAGCGCACGCGGACGCAGGGCCCGGACTTCAGCAACCTGTGACGGGACGACCCGGGACGTGGAGTGACTGCGGGTCGTCACTGCGGGCCCGTCACTGCAGGCCCGTCACTCCGGGGCGGGCAGGCGGATGGGCTTGGGGAACGGCTTCATGACCCACCCCGTGCGCAGGTTGCGGCACTGCCTGCCGGTCTCCGGGTCCAGCACGTTCTCGCAGATCCAGAACTCGCTCACCCCCGTACGGCCCAGCCGTTCCTTGAGCTGTTCCTGTTCCGCCCGGGTCAGCTGACGATGCAGTTGCTCCGCGTCGCAGGTCGAGCAGGGGTACTTCTTGGTCTTCAGTGTCGTCATGGGGCACTTTGACCCGGAACGCCGCATACCGGAAGCCCCCGCGAGTCGAGTCCTCGCGGGGGCTTCCGTCTTTCCGCCTGCCGGGTGAACGGTGAGAAGACGATCACGGGGCAGGACGTTCACGGGCGGCCCTCAGGGGGCGAGCAGGAGCACATCCGCGCGGGACTTCGCGGCCTCGTAGCGCCTGGCCACGTCCTGCCAGTTCACGACGGCCCACATGGCCTCGATGAAATCGACCTTCTGGTTCTTGTACTGGAGGTAGAAGGCGTGCTCCCAGGCGTCGAAGACCAGGATCGGTGTCGCGCCCTGGCCGACGTTGCCCTGGTGGTCGTAGACCTGCTCGACGATCAGCCGGCCGCTCAGCGGCTCGTACGCCAGGACGCCCCAGCCCGACCCCTGCGTGGTCGCCGCGGCCTTGGTCAGCTGCGCCTTGAAGCCGGCGAAGGAGCCGAAGGACTCCGCGATCGCGCCGGCCAGCTCGCCCACGCCGTCCTTCTCCAGCGGCTCGCCGCCGCCGTCGCCGGTCATGTTGTGCCAGTAGATCGAGTGCAGGATGTGCCCGGAGAGATGGAACGCCAGGTTCTTCTCGAGCCCGTTGACCGAGCCCCACGACTCCTTGTCCCGGGCCTCCGCGAGCTGCTCCAGGGTGTCGTTGGCGCCCTTCACGTAGGCCGCGTGGTGCTTGTCGTGGTGCAGCTCGATGATCTCGGGGCTGATCACCGGCGCGAGCGCGGAGTAGTCGTACGGCAGGGCGGGCAGCGTGTAGACGGGCATGGGACCCCTTCGAACCTCTTATTGCAACAGGGTTGCAACTGCACGCTAGCAGCAGAAGGGCTCTCCGCGCGTCCGGTGCGCACGACGGCACGGAAAAGGGCCCCCGCGCGGACGGTGGTTTCCAGGAGTCGTCCGCGCGGGGGCCCTCGCCGTGGGAGCGGCGGGAGGGGGCGAAGGGGTCAGTCCTCGGTTCGCGTGCGTGCCCTGGACCGCTGCCAGGCGTAGCCGGCGACCCCCAGGGCCACGGTCATGCCACCCGTCGAATACAGCTGCACGCGTGTGTCCGGTTCCCGGGCCATCAGGACGAAGACGGCGGCCATCCCGGCCAGCGCGACCCACGTCAGCACCGGGAACGCCCACATCCGGACGACCAGCTTCTGCGGGGCCTCGCGCTCCAGGATGCGGCGCAGCCGCAGCTGCGAGACGGCGATGAAGATCCAGACGACCAGGATCACCGCGCCGATCATGTTGAGCAGCCAGGAAAAGACGTCGTCGGGCCGCCAGTAGCTCAGCAGCACGCACAGGAAACCGAAGACCGACGAGGCCAGCACGGCGATCCGCGGCACCCCGGCCGACACCCGGCCCAGCACCTTCGGACCCTGCCCGCGCTGCACCAGGGAGTAGCCGATGCGCGAGGCGCCGTAGATGTTGGCGTTCATCGCGGACAGCAGCGCCACCAGCACCACGACGTTCATCAGCTGCCCGGCGCCCGGGATGCCCAGCCGCTCCAGGGCGGCGACGTACGGGCCCTGCTCGACGACCGCCGGCGAGTCCCACGGGACCAGGGCCACGATGACCGCCATCGAGCCGACGTAGAACAGCGCGATCCGCCACATCGCCGTACGGACGGCGCTCGCGACGCCCTTGACCGGGTTCTCCGACTCCGCCGCGGCGATGGTGACCGTCTCCAGGCCGCCGTACGCGAAGACGGAGGCGAGCAGGCCGATCACCAGCCCCTCGCCGCCGTTGGGCAGCAGCGGGGTGAGGTTCGAGGCGCCGGGGGAGTCGGTGCCCGGCAGGACGCCCGCGAGGGCCAGCACGCCGAGCACCAGGAACAGGGAGATCGCGCCGACCTTGAGCGCCGCGAACCAGAACTCGAACTCGCCGAACTTCTTCACGGCCGCGAGGTTCGTGGCGCAGAACATCACCATGAACAGAGCCACCCACGCCCACTCGGGCGTGCCCGGGAGCCAGCCGGTGACGATCTTCGCGGCGCCGATGCCCTCCAGGCCGACCGCCGTGCACAGCAGCACCCAGAACGCCCAGCCCGAGGCGAAGCCCGCCCAGGGCCCGATCGCCCGTTCCGCGTGCGCCGAGAACGAACCGGAGGACGGATACGCAGCCGACATCTCGCCGAGCATCCGCATCACCAGCATGACCAGCAGGCCGGAGAGGGCGTAGGCGATGACGATCGACGGCCCCGCGGCGGCGATGCCCGCGCCGGAGCCGACGAACAGCCCGGCGCCGATCACCCCGCCCAGGGCGATCATCGACAGATGGCGCTGCTTCAGGCCGTGGGAGAGAGCGGCGCCGTCCTGATGCCGCGGCGGTGGCCCGGGTGTCCCGGCCGCCTCGGGTGTCTCGGCTGTCTCGGCTGTCTCGGTGGAGGGGCTGGGCACGGGCACGGCTCGTCCAATACGGAAGACGGTGAGAACCACGCCAGTCTGGGCGGCCCCTTCCGCCTGACGGAGGGGCCGCCCAGCATGTGGACACGTGTCATGCGGAGGGTGATGTTCCGGCTACCCCGCCGATGCTCGGCCGGTCACCCGACCGGTGCCCGGCCGCTCACGCGGCGGCCACGGGGTCACCCGCCGCCTCCGCCGGCCGCGTCGCGGCACGTCCGGATGGACCGGGACGTGCGGGCGCCCCGCCCCACCGGACCGGCTAGGACGGGGACGACGTACGCGGCCGGTCCGGCACCGGCGTGCGCGCGAGTCGGAGGTAAGGGCCTCCCCGCACGCTTTGGCGGGACCCTACAGGCGTCGCCGGACCGGCCCTGTAGGAGAGACCACGTCACCGCAGTGACCGGCATCACTCCGCGCCCCGGTTGGCGGGCGTTCTTTGTCCGGAGCCCACCACGGGCGTGCCGGAGCCTTTGTCGAGCGCTGACGGTGATCGGCACGAGGGCGCTGGGATAGCGTCGCCGTGTCCCCAACCGTCCTCACCTCCGCGGAGTCCCCATGAGCACCGCAGCCGCCACATCCGCTCTGCACCAGCAGGGCGGGACCCGAGCCGGTCTGGTCCTCGCCGACCTCGTCCCGGCGTCCCGCGTACGGGACGTGGCCCTCGTGGTCGGAGGTGCCGCGCTCACCGGCATCGCCGCCCAGTTCGTCGTCCCCGTCCCGGGCTCCCCGGTCCCGGTGACCGGTCAGACCTTCGCCGCGCTGCTCGTCGGTACCACCCTCGGCGCCCGGCGCGGTCTGTTCGCCCTCGCGCTGTACGCGATGGCGGGCGCCGCCGGTGTGCCGTGGTTCGCCGAGGGCGGGTCCGGCATCGGGATGCCGTCGTTCGGTTACGTCCTGGGCATGCTGCTGGCCGCGGTCGTCGTGGGCTCCCTCGCCCGCCGCGGTGCCGACCGCTCCGTCTGGCGGACCGCGGGCACCATGCTGCTCGGCTCGGCGGTCATCTACGCCGTCGGCGTGCCCTACCTGGCGCTGGCCACCGGCATGTCCGCCTCCGCCGCGATCGCGGCCGGCCTCACCCCGTTCCTGATCGGTGACGCCCTGAAGGCGGCGCTGGCCATGGGCGTGCTGCCCACCGCCTGGCGGTTCGTCAACAAGCGCTGACGGCCGGGCCCCTGCGAACCGATCCGCAGCGAAAGAACGAAAGAACGAAAGAGCGAAAGGCGGAGGCCGTCCGGGCGTGCGTACAGCGCCCGGACGGCCTCCTTCCGCGTTTTCGGGGCCGTCCGGTGAGCTCACCGGACGGCCCCCGCCGGTGGGCCCGCCCTCCCCTCCTGCCCGCTGTGGCCGCCGCGACGACCGCCACAGCCCGGTCGCCCCGGTCGCCCCGGCCGCGAGGAGCGCGGCCCCCGTCGCGCCCAGCGGCAGCGGCTCCCGCGCCCCCTGCCCCGGCGCGCCCGCGCGCGATCCGCCGTGTCACACTCGGAGCATGCGCGTGTACCTCGGTTCCGACCATGCCGGATACGAATTCAAGAACCACCTCGCCACGTGGCTCAAGGACGCGGGTCACGAGCCCGTCGACTGCGGGCCCCACATCTACGACGCCCAGGACGACTACCCGCCCTTCTGTCTCCGCGCGGCCGAGCGGACCGCCGCCGACCCCGGCAGCCTCGGCATCGTGATCGGCGGCTCCGGCAACGGCGAGCAGATCGCCGCGAACAAGGTGAAGGGCGTACGAGCGGCCCTGGCGTGGAGCGAGGAGACCGCGGCGCTGGGCCGCACGCACAACGACGCCAACGTGGTCGCGGTGGGTGCGCGCATGCACACCACGGACGAGGCCACGAAGTTCGTCGAGATCTTCCTGGGCACCCCGTTCTCGGGAGACGAGCGCCACAGCCGTCGCATCGACATGCTCGCGGCCTACGAGACCACCGGCGATCTCCCCCCGATCCCGCCCCACCACCCCCAGCAGTAACCGGCGACCGGCCCGTCCACGACCCGCCGGGGAGCGACGGCTCCCCCGGCGGGTCCGAAGGACGTGGCCGACGCCGGCGGCCATGGGACAGTCATAGGGCATTCAGAGGGCAGAGAGAGCAGCGAGAGCAGCGAGAGCAGAGAGGGGGACCGGAACCGTGCCGGAGGGACACACCATCCACCGGCTGGCCGAGGACTACGCCGCCGCCTTCGCCGACGGCAGCCCCCTGCGAGTCACCAGCCCCCAGGGCAAGTTCAGTGACGCCGCCGCCCTCCTGGACCGCACCCCCCTGCACACCGCCGACGCCCACGGCAAGCACCTCTTCCTCGGCTTCCGCGACCCCGACCCCGAGCACACCGACTGGGTCCACATCCACCTCGGCCTCTTCGGCAAGGTCGCCCTGGGCCCGGCCCCCGCGCCCCCGCCCACGGACACCGTCCGCCTGCGCCTCGCGCACCCCACCGCGTACGCCGATCTGCGCGGGCCCACCACCTGCGCCCTGATCACCGGCGTCGAGAAGCGGGCGATACACGACCGTCTCGGTCCCGACCCCCTGCGCCCGGACGCGGAACCGGACACCGCGTACCGCAGGATCAGCCGCAGCCGTACGACGATCGCCGCACTTCTCATGGACCAGAAGGTCATCGCCGGCGTCGGAAACGTCTACCGCGCCGAGGTTCTCTTCCGGCACCGCATCGACCCCTACCGGGCGGGCCGGGACCTCACCCCCGCCGAGTGGGACGCGATCTGGACCGACCTGGTCGGGCTGATGCGCGAGGGTGTCCGCAACAACCGCATCGACACCGTCCGTCCGCAGCACACCCCGGAGGCGATGGGCCGCCCGCCGCGCGTCGACGACCACGGTGGCGAGGTGTACGTCTACCGCCGGGCCCACCGGCCCTGCCACATCTGCGGCGGCGAGATCCGCACCGCCGATCTCGCCGCCCGCAACCTCTTCTGGTGCCCCGCCTGCCAACACCGGTAGACAATTTCCGCCGGACGCTCCCCGCGACGGCGCCCGGTGAAGTTGACTGTGAAGCAGGTCCCCCAACGAGGGACAACCAGGACCTCCCGTGCCAAGTGGCCGGTCCGATCGATAGGGTCCCGAACTAATGGCAGCAGGACGAGAGAGGCGCGCAGAAGCCGACACGCTGACGGCCCGGGTGAAGAAGCAATGGCACCGGGCCCGCGTCGGCGTGCGCCGGGCTGCCGTCGACTACTTCCGCGGGGACGGCTCCGACTGGATAGCCCTCGCCGGACTGCTGCTGACGATCCCGCTCATCTCGGTGGCGACCCTCGCCAACTCCGTGTGGTTCGCGCCGTCCGCACTGGTCCTGCCGATCGTCGCCGGCGGGCTGCTGCTGCGCCCGGCGAGCCTGCTCGGCCTGTACGCGGCGGCGGCGACCGCGCTGATAGTCGAGGCCGTCCGACTCGGCCCGTACACCGAGGGCGCGTCCCGGGTCACCCCCGGCGTCGTCCTCGTCGTGGCCGCCGGAGGCTTCTTCGGCCTGGTCGTCGCCCAGTTCCGCAGCCGGGTGGGCGTGCCCTGGCGGCGCGGCGGCACCATGCTGTTCGACCTGCGTGAACGCATCCGCGTCCAGAGCCAGTTGCCGGCCCTGCCGAGCGGATGGCACCGGGAGATGTCCCTGCGTCCCGCGGGAGGCCAGTCCTTCTCGGGCGACTTCGTGGTCGCCGCCCGCACCAACGGCGGGCGCACGCTGGAAGTCGTCCTGACCGACGTGTCCGGCAAAGGCATGGACGCCGGATCGCGCGCCCTGCTGCTGTCGGGCGCCTTCGGCGGCCTGCTCGGCAGCCTCCCGCCGCACGCCTTCCTGCCGGCCGCCAACGGCTACCTGCTCCGCCAGGAATGGGAGGAGGGCTTCGCCACCTCCATCCACCTCGTCCTCGACCTGGACTCCGGCGACTACGAGCTGTACTCCGCCGGGCACCCGCCGGGCCTGCAACTCAGCGCGGGCAGCGGCAAATGGGAGGAGAAGACGGGCGACGGCCCGCTCCTCGGCGTGTACGACGGTGCCCAGTTCGACCCGGTGAAAGGCTCGCTGCGCGCCGGCGACGTGCTGATGCTGTTCACCGACGGCCTGGTGGAGACGTCGGACCGGGACATCGTCGAAGGCATCGACCGCCTCACCGGTGAGGCCGACCGCTATGTCGCCGGCGGCTTCCACGGAGCGGCCTGGCACCTCATCGAAGCGGTCGCCAAGGACGTCAACGACGACCGGGCGCTCCTGCTGATCTGCCGCGAGGGCCCCACGGCCGCCGCGACCCGCTGACCGGACGGAGAGGGGGCGGGACAGGGACGGGGGCCGCACCCGCATCCGTGCCCGGCGCCACTCGCCTGACCCCCTCCAGCCCGCGCGGCACCGCACGCGGGGGACACTGGAGGGGTGACCGGGACACCGCGCAACCTGCTGACAACGGCCCAGATCGAGGCCACCGCCCGTGCCGTGCACGAAGGACAGACCGACAAGGCGGGCGTGCCGTACGCCGAGCACCTCCGGGCCGTCGCCGAGGGCGTCCGGGCGCGCGGCGGCGACGAGGAGCAGATCGCGGCGGCCTGGCTGCACGACGCCGTCGAGGACGGCAAGCTGTCACAGGAGTGGCTCAGGGAATCGGCACTGACCCGCCGGACCAGGGACATCGTCCTCGCGGTCACCAAACGGTCCGGGGAGCCGCCCGAGGTGTACGCGGCCCGCATCCTCGCGACCCCGGGCGCACTGCTGGTGAAGGAGGCGGACCTGGCCCACAACGCCGATCCGGCACGGCTGGCGGTACTCGACGAGGCGACCCGCACACGACTGACCGAGAAGTACACGCGGATGCGCACACTCCTCGGCCTCGTGGCGGGCGAGCGGCCGGCCCGGCCGGCCCGGCCGGCCCAGCCGGCCGACCGGCTCGACCGGACGCACCGGCCCGGCCCACCGCATCGCGATGCGGCCGACTAGGCGGAGACCTGCTCCTGAATCTCCCGGGCTTCCCGCGTCTCCCCGGCCCCCTGTTTCGCCGGCTTCTCTCCTTGCCCGCGCCCGCGGGCCGGTTCGGCCGCGTCGCGCTTGAAGGCCCACTCCATCCTCGGCTCCATCACGAACCGGAAGACCCGCTGCACCGGCCTGGAGCACAGGAACGTCACCAGGACCGCCGCGAACACGGTCACGGCGACGGCGCCGGCCGGCCCATGCAGCACCGAGGGCTCGAACCAGCCCCGGTACTCACCGGCCCTCATCACGAAGCCGTGCAGCAGATAGCCGTACAGCGTGCCCGCGCCGAGTGCCGTGAACCACATGTGGCGGCCCGGCACCCAGGCGAAGAAGCAGGCCGTCAGCAGCAGGCAGCAGCCGAACAGCACCAGCGTCATCACCGGGCCGGCCCACCACGGCGCGCCCAACTCCTGCGCGGAGTCACGGTGGTAGAGCCACCCGGTTCCGCCGAGCACCCCCGGAGGCCAGGCGAGTGCGAGCGCGGAGACGAACACGGGCACCGACAGGATCCGCACCGACCGACGGCGCACCAGGTGGAAGTGCTCGGGCCTCAGGCACAGACCGAGCACGAAGTACGGCAGGAACTGCAGGACACGCTGCAGATCGAGGTCGTTGCCGATCTGCGGGGAGGCGCTCGCCAGCATGGCGATGCCGAGCGCCAGCGGCAGCGGGTGGCGCACCGCCTTCCAGATCGGCGTGGTCAGCCGCCAGATGAACAGCGCACACAGGAACCAGGTCAGATACCAGGGGTCGAGAAGGCTGATCTCATGCTGCGGGTCGCTGTCGACGACCCGCTTGAAGAGCGAGTAGGCCGTCTCGAAGACGATGTACGGGACGACGATGCCGGTGATCAGCCGCCGCAGCCGGTCGGGGCGCATGTCGAAGCTGCGCGAGAAGTAGCCGGAGATGATGATGAAGGCCGGCATGTGGAAGGCGTACACGACGGTGTACGCAGCCTGCAGGAACTGGCTGTCGTCCTTGATGGGCTCCCAGAAGTGACCTACGGCCACCAGTACGATCGCCAGGTACTTGGCGTTGTCGAAGAACGCGTCCCGCCGCTTGCCGGAGCCCGACGCCCCGCTCCCCGGCGTATCGGTCGTCGACGTGCCGGTTCCCGGCGACGGGGCCGGGGCAAGCGGTGTTCCGTGATGGCCGTTCGGTCGCGGCGAGTCCGTCACAGGGCCACCCGCCGGGAACTCGGGGAGGGGGCCGGCGCACTCGCTGCGCATCTGGAGGACGAGGCAGCGTAGAACATTTGAGGCACCCTAGCGCTCGCTGTGGGGAGGCGTAAAACCCCCACGTCATTCCGGTTGTCCATTCCGGATACCCCCGATCCGTGAATGCGGACGGCTATGCCGGCGTGATGACCGGCACACGCCCAACGTGCCGCGCGGGCACGACTCCTAAGCATCCGGTACGCCGTTTTCGGTCCGATTCGTCCAGGGCGAACAGGGCATATGGCTCGCCCATTGCGTCCCGAAGGGATGCCCGCTTCATCCCTCTACGGGGCCGGTGCGGGAGGAACGTCGGGATACGTGGAGCGGCAATGGGAAACAGTCGCGGAGGTGTTGTGTGGATACGGCACCGGCCCGGTCGGATTCCTTCCGCGAGTGGTGAGTCGAATTGCCGTGCGAGGTCGCACTCCTGGTTCCACGCGGGACCCGTCCGGCGCCCGCCCGTTCCCTCGCGCGGGCGGGCGCGCGCACGCGGAACCTGGCCGATGTGAGACGGATGATGCGTCACGAGCCGCATAGGCCGGCCCTGTTGGTGGCACGATGGTTCTGGCGGGATGCGCGGGGATGCGTCGCCCGGACCGGACGAGCGGACCGACCAAGGGTGTGATCAGTTGTGGCCATTTCACTGTCTGTGGTGCTGCTGTTGGCGATCATCCTTGTAGTACTGATCAGAGGGGGGTCCATCAAGGCCGGGCCCGCGGTCGTCGCGATCCTCTTCGGCTTCTTCCTCGCCTCCACCGGCATGGCCCCGTCGATCAACCGCTTCATGGACTCGATAGCAGACATGATCAACTCGGTCAGCTTCTGAGAGCCGGCTTCCGGGAATCCGTTCCCGGGAAGCTGCTCCCCGGGAACGCGATCAGGGCCGGCGGAGGAAGGAAACCTCCGGCCGACCCTGAGCGGTATGGAGCGGGCGACGGGAATCGAACCCGCGTAGCTAGTTTGGAAGACTAGGGCTCTACCATTGAGCTACGCCCGCACGTCACGTACCGCACGTCCCGGAGGGCGCGGTACTGACAGGCATCGTAGCGGGTGCCGCGCCCTCGCCGCACACCGCGTGCCCGCCACGGCCCCGGCGCCGCACCACGCCCGGTGGAATGCGGCGGCCCGACCGGGCGCCGGCATGTACCCTACGTGTCGCACCAGACGGGGTGTGGCGCAGCTTGGTAGCGCGTCCGCTTTGGGAGCGGAAGGCCGTGGGTTCAAATCCCGCCACCCCGACCAGTCACCCGATCACCACCAGTGATCGGCTTTGGGGCGCTGCAGTCGCTGCCGTTACTATGCAAGCTGCACGCCCGTGTGTCTCATCGTCTGAAGTCTCCGGGCTGCGAAACGGCCGGACCGTTCTGGTCCCGGTGGAAATCCAGAAGTCAGCCACAAGGAGACCGAACCGTGAAGAGCGCCGTGGAGACCCTGAACCCGACTCGGGTTCGGCTCACTGTCGAGGTGCCCTTCGAGGAGCTCAAGGACAGCCTCGACGCGGCGTACAAGAAAATCAACCAGCAGGTCACGGTGAAGGGCTTCCGTAAGGGCAAGGTCCCGGCCCGGGTCATCGACCAGCGCTTCGGCCGCGGTGCGGTGCTGGAGGAGGCGGTCAACGACGCGCTCCCGAAGTTCTACACCGAGGCGGTCAACGAGGCCGAGCTGAACCCGCTGGGCCAGCCCGAGATCGACATCACGGAGCTGAAGGACGGCGAGACGCTGAACTTCACCGCCGAGGTCGACATCCGCCCGACCATCGAGATCCCGGACTACTCCGGCATCGAGGTCGAGGTCGACGCCGTCGAGGTTACCGAGGAGGACGTCGACAAGGCCGTCGAGGAGCTGCGCGAGCGCTTCGCCTCCACCGCCCCGGTCGAGCGTGCCGCCGAGGACGGCGACGTCGTCACGATCGACCTCGAGGCCAAGGTCGAGGGCGAGGTCCTCGAGGACGGCATCGCCAGCGGCGTCTCCTACACCATCGGCTCCGGCGAGCTGCTGGACGGCGTCGACGCCGCGGTGACGGGCCTGTCGGCCGACCAGGAGGCCACCTTCGCCTCCGAGCTGAAGGGCGGCTCCGCGGCGGGCAAGGAGGCCGAGGTCACCGTCAAGGTCACCCAGGTCGCCAAGCGCGAACTGCCTGAGCTGGACGACGAGTTCGCGCAGACGGCCTCCGAGTTCGACACCCTCGAGGAGCTGCGCGCGGACAGCCGCAAGCGCCTGGAGAACATGAAGCAGTACGACCAGGCCACGCAGGCCCAGGAGCGCGTCCTGGACAAGCTGCTCGAGCTGGTCGAGGTCCCCGTCCCCGAGAAGCTGCTCGAGGACGAGATCAACACCCGCAAGCACAACCTCGAGCACCACCAGCTCGGTCAGATGGGCCTCGACCTCGAGAAGTACCTCGAGATCCAGGGCAAGACCGCCGAGGAGTTCGACACCGAGACCCGCGAGGCCGCGGTCAAGGGCATCAAGACCCAGTTCGTCCTCGACGAGCTGGTCAACCGGGAGAAGCACAACGTCAACCAGGAGGAGCTCACCGAGCACCTCATGCGGCGCGCGGCCTCCTCCGGCATGTCCCCCGACCAGTTCGCGCAGGCGGTCGTCGAGGGCGGTCAGGTTCCGCTCCTGGTCGGCGAGGTCGCCCGTGGCAAGGCCCTGGCCGCCGTGGTCGAGAAGGCCGTGGTCAAGGACACCAACGGCGAGATCATCGACCTCGACGACGAGGAAGAGGACGAGACCGCCGAGGCCCCCGTCGCGGACACCGCCGACGAGGCCCCCGCCGAGGCCGAGGACGCCAAGGCTGACGACGCCAAGGCCGAGGACGCCAAGGCCGAGGACGCCAAGGCCGAGGACGCCAAGGCCGAGGACGCCAAGGCCGAGGACGCCAAGGCCGAGGACGCCAAGGCCGAGGACGCC
>NZ_JBIAIV010000004.1:183552-250195 GCF_042871645.1 Streptomyces sp. NPDC005774
GCCAAGGCCGACGAGAAGACTGAGGGCTGATCCTCGCGTCGCCTCTGACGTACGTATGACAGACGGGCCCCGGGCATTCGTGCCCGGGGCCCGTCTGCCGTACGGCAGGGCGCCTGCCGTACGGCAGGGCAGCACGCCCTGGGGCACGGGGCCCTGCGGATGCGCGGCTCCGCCGCGTGGGTGCGGCCGGCCGGCCACGACCCGCAGACCCCCACCGGCGGATCCGCTCACGGTGTGAGGACCCGGCGCACCCGGCGGAGCACCCTGCGCTCACAGCGAACACTCCCCGCTGCGGGATTCCCCGAAGGGGCCCGCGCGTTAGGGTCCATGAGTACGAGGGCAGGGGAGTCGGCGAGCACGGCCGGACGGCCCCACGCCCCGGCAGAACACGTGAGACGGCCCGGCGCCGTCGTAAAACGAGCAGGTGGATACGTGACGAATCTGATGCCTTCAGCCGCCGGCGAGCCTTCCATCGGTGGTGGCCTCGGCGACCAGGTCTACAACCGGCTGCTCAACGAGCGGATCATCTTCCTCGGCCAGGCGGTCGACGACGACATCGCCAACAAGATCACCGCACAGCTGCTGCTCCTTGCCGCCGATCCGGACAAGGACATCTACCTCTACATCAACAGCCCCGGCGGCTCGATCACCGCCGGCATGGCGATCTACGACACCATGCAGTTCATCAAGAACGACGTGGTGACCATCGCCATGGGCCTCGCGGCCTCGATGGGTCAGTTCCTGCTCAGCGCGGGCACGCCCGGCAAGCGCTTCGCGCTGCCGAACGCGGAGATCCTGATCCACCAGCCCTCCGCCGGCCTGGCCGGCTCGGCCTCGGACATCAAGATCCACGCCGAGCGGCTGCTGCACACCAAGAAGCGCATGGCCGAGCTCACCTCCCAGCACACCGGCCAGACGGTCGAGCAGGTCACCCGTGACTCGGACCGCGACCGCTGGTTCGATGCCTTCGAGGCCAAGGCGTACGGCCTCATCGACGACGTCATCCCGACGGCCGCGGGCATGCCGGGCGGCGGCGGCACCGGGGCGGCCTGAGCGGCCCACGGGAGCCACACGGCCCCGTAGGACCCCCACCGGGCCCCTCCGGGGTCCGGTGGCAGCCCCAGCAGCCCCGGCGACCGCCTCAGCCCCTTTCCAGGAGACACCGTGAACGACTTCCCCGGCAGCGGCCTGTACGACCGCGCCCGTGCCGAGTACACCGGCCCCGCGGCCGAGTCCCGCTACATCATCCCGCGCTTCGTCGAGCGCACCTCCCAGGGCATCCGCGAGTACGACCCGTACGCGAAGCTCTTCGAGGAGCGGGTGATCTTCCTCGGCGTGCAGATCGACGACGCCTCCGCCAATGACGTCATGGCGCAGCTGCTGTGCCTGGAGTCGATGGACCCCGACCGGGACATCTCGGTCTACATCAACAGCCCCGGCGGCTCCTTCACCGCGCTCACGGCGATCTACGACACCATGCAGTACGTGAAGCCCGACGTGCAGACGGTCTGCATGGGCCAGGCCGCCTCCGCCGCCGCCGTCCTGCTCGCCGCCGGCACCCCCGGCAAGCGCATGGCGCTGCCGAACGCGCGCGTGCTGATCCACCAGCCGTACAGCGAGACCGGCCGCGGCCAGGTCTCCGACCTGGAGATCGCCGCCAACGAGATCCTCCGGATGCGTGCGCAGCTCGAGGACATGCTGGCCAAGCACTCCACCACGCCGGTCGAGAAGATCCGCGAGGACATCGAGCGCGACAAGATCCTCACGGCCGAGGACGCGCTGAGCTACGGTCTGATCGACCAGGTCATCAGCACCCGGAAGTTGGACAACTCCAGCCTGCGTTGACGCGTGGGGCCCGAGAGGCTGTATCGTCTGCCGCCCCTTGGCATGGTTCATGACGGTTCACGTCGAGGCGAACCGTGCCAAGGGGGGCCCGAACGGGGGGCCCGGCAAGGTACCGTCGGACATAAGGCAGCACCAGGAGTCGCTGGACGTTGACGTCCAGGCGGCTCCCAGGCGAAGGGGAAGCACACCGTGGCACGCATCGGTGACGGCGGCGATCTGCTCAAGTGCTCGTTCTGCGGCAAGAGCCAGAAGCAGGTCAAGAAGCTCATCGCAGGGCCCGGTGTGTACATCTGCGACGAGTGCATCGACCTCTGCAACGAGATCATCGAGGAAGAGCTCGCCGAGACCAGTGAGGTCCGCTGGGAGGAACTTCCCAAGCCCCGCGAGATCTACGAGTTCCTCGAGGGATACGTGGTCGGCCAGGAATCGGCCAAGAAGGCCCTCTCCGTCGCCGTGTACAACCACTACAAGCGGGTCCAGGCGGGGGAGAACGGCGGCGCACAGAGCCGCGAGGACGCCATCGAGCTGGCGAAG
Organism: Streptomyces sp. NPDC005774; assembly: GCF_042871645.1. NCBI lineage: Bacteria > Bacillati > Actinomycetota > Actinomycetes > Kitasatosporales > Streptomycetaceae > Streptomyces > Streptomyces sp. NPDC005774. Next base: position 185,932 of record NZ_JBIAIV010000004.1, read on the forward strand.
TCCAACATCCTGCTGCTGGGTCCCACCGGCTCCGGCAAGACCCTCCTCGCCCAGACCCTCGCCCGCATGCTGAACGTCCCGTTCGCGATCGCGGACGCCACCGCCCTCACCGAGGCCGGGTACGTCGGCGAGGACGTCGAGAACATCCTGCTGAAGCTGATCCAGGCCGCCGACTACGACGTCAAGAAGGCCGAGACCGGCATCATCTACATCGACGAGATCGACAAGGTCGCGCGCAAGAGCGAGAACCCGTCGATCACGCGCGACGTGAGCGGCGAGGGCGTCCAGCAGGCCCTGCTGAAGATCCTCGAGGGCACCACGGCGTCCGTCCCGCCGCAGGGCGGCCGCAAGCACCCGCACCAGGAGTTCATCCAGATCGACACGACGAACGTCCTGTTCATCGTGGGCGGTGCCTTCTCGGGCCTGGAGAAGATCATCGAAGGCCGGGCCGGCGCCAAAGGCATCGGTTTCGGCGCGACGATCCGCTCCAAGCGGGAGATCGAGTCCAAGGACCAGTTCGCGCAGGTCATGCCGGAGGACCTGGTCAAGTTCGGCATGATCCCCGAGTTCATCGGCCGGCTCCCGGTCATCACCTCGGTCCACAACCTCGACCGCGAGGCCCTGCTCCAGATCCTGGTCGAGCCGCGCAACGCGCTGGTCAAGCAGTACCAGCGTCTCTTCGAACTCGACGGTGTGGAGCTGGACTTCGAGCGCGAGGCCCTCGAAGCCATCGCCGACCAGGCCATCCTCCGCCAGACCGGCGCCCGCGGCCTGCGCGCCATCATGGAGGAAGTCCTCCAGGGCGTCATGTACGAGGTCCCGTCCCGCAAGGACGTCGCCCGCGTGGTCATCACCGCGGACGTGGTCCTCTCCAACGTCAACCCGACCCTGATCCCGCGCGACGCCCGCGGCCGCGGCCCGGGCGAGCAGAAGACGGCATAGCGGCACAGCGGTGCAGCGGCAACTGCCGTTCCCCGCACATGTGACGACACGTGAAGGGCCCCGGTCGAGTGACCGGGGCCCTTCACGCTTCCCCGTACTGCGCGGGGACGTGCGACGTACTACGCCGGGACGCGCACGTCGTTGCGGAGCTTCGTGGTGATGTCCGCGGCGGCGTCCTTGGTGATGTCCTTGGTGTTGTCACCGGGGGAGACGACGGCGACCGTGCTGTTGTCGGCCCAGATGCAGAACCAGTTGGTGGTCTCCTGCTGGGTGAGGTTGTTGTTGCCCTTGCCCGCCTGGCACTTCATGACCGCACCGTCGAGGTCGACCGCCTCGGGCTCGCCCACCAGCTCGGTCATGAGCTCGTTGGACGAGCTCTTCTCGGTCTCCTTCTTGATGTTGACGAAGAGCTTGTCCACGGCCGCCTCGGGGTCCTCGACCTCGCCGTAGGCGCCGAAGAACGTCACGCCCTTCGCCTTGAGCAGTTCGTCCTGGCCGGGCATGTCGGCCGGGTCGGGGTTCTTCGGGTCGTACCTGCTGAAGTCGGCCGTCGAGTACTGGGCGCCCACCGACTTGCCGTTCTTCACGCCGCCCTTGGCCAGGTCCTCGGTGGTGCTGGAGCTGGAGTCCTCGCCGCCCTCCCCGACACGCGTGTACTCGCCCATCACCTTCTCCGGCGCCGAGAGCTTGTGCGGACCGTCGTCCTCCACGCCGCCCCCGCCGCCCCCGCCGATCACGAAGTACACGCCGACGCCGATCGCCGCCACGACCGCCACCGCGCCGATGATCCAGCCGGCCTTCTTGGCGCTGTCACCCGACGGCGGGGGCTGGGGCGCACCGTACGGGGCCTGACCGTAAGGGGGCTGACCGTACGGGGGCTGCTGCGGCGGGACGCCCTGACCGGGCTGGGGCGGGTAGCCGTACCCGGGCTGGCCGGGCGGCGGAGCCTGCTGGGGGTAGCCGTAGCCGGGCTGCGGAGCCTGCGGCTGCTGGCCGTAGGGACCCGGCTGACCGTACGGTCCGGGCTGCTGGGGCTGCCCGCCGTACGGGCCCGGCTGGTTGTGGCTCATTGTCTGGGTTCCCCTCCAGATGCTTATGTGTCGCTGACATCCTGTCTCAGCTCCGGCGTGATCAGACCGCCGGGGGGTGCACCGTTACAAAGGAATCGCGTTTCGGAACTGGGCCGTGACACCTCTAAACTGAGGCGCGTGACCGAGAACTCTCAGCAGCCGCAGCCGCCCACCTCCGAACTGCCGACCCAGTACGCGCCGGCCGACGTAGAGGGGCCGCTGTACGAGCGCTGGGTGGAGCGGGGCTACTTCGAGGCGGACGCGAAGAGCGACAAGCCCCCGTACACCGTCGTCATCCCCCCGCCGAACGTCACGGGCAGCCTGCACCTCGGCCACGCCTTCGAGCACACCCTCATCGACGCCCTCACGCGCCGCAAGCGCATGCAGGGCCACGAGACGCTGTGGCAGCCCGGCATGGACCACGCCGGCATCGCCACGCAGAACATCGTCGAGCGGGAACTCGGCAAGGAGGGCAAGTCCCGGCACGACCTCGGCCGGGAGGCCTTCGTCGAGCGGGTCTGGCAGTGGAAGGGCGAGTCCGGCGGCCAGATCTCCGGGCAGATGCGCCGCCTCGGCGACGGCGTCGCCTGGTCGCGCGAGCGCTTCACCATGGACGAGGGGCTGTCCCAGGCCGTCCAGACCATCTTCAAGCGGCTCTACGACGACGAGCTGATCTACCGCGCCGAGCGCATCATCAACTGGTGCCCGCGCTGTCTGACCGCCATCTCCGACATCGAGGTCGACTACCAGGACGACGACGGCGAGCTCGTCTCCATGAAGTACGGCGACGGGGACGACACCATCGTCGTCGCCACCACCCGCGCCGAGACGATGCTCGGCGACACGGCCGTCGCCGTCCACCCCGAGGACGAGCGGTACCGGCACCTGATCGGCAAGCTCATCAGGCTGCCGCTGACCGACCGCTCCATCCCGGTCGTCGCCGACGAGCACGTCGACCCCGAGTTCGGCACCGGCGCCGTCAAGGTGACCCCGGCCCATGACCCGAACGACTTCGAGATCGGCCGCCGCCACGACCTGCCGTCCCTCACCGTGATGGACGAGCACGCCGTCATCACCGTCCACGGCCCCTTCCAGGGCCTGGACCGGCTCGAGGCCCGTTCCGCCATCGTCGCCGCGCTGCGCGCCGAGGGCCGGATCGTCGCCGAGAAGCGGCCCTACGTCCACAGCGTCGGCCACTGCTCGCGCTGCAAGACCACCGTCGAGCCGCGGCTGTCCATGCAGTGGTGGGTCAAGGTCGGCCCGCTGGCGAAGGCCGCCGGTGACGCCGTCCGCGACGGCCGCGTCAAGATCCACCCGCAGGAGATGGAGAAGCGGTACTTCGACTGGGTCGACAACCTCCACGACTGGTGCATCTCCCGGCAGCTGTGGTGGGGCCACCGGATTCCCGTCTGGTACGGGCCGGAGGGCGAGATCGTCTGCGTCGGACCCGACGACGAGGCGCCCAGCGGCGAGGGCTGGCACCAGGACACCGACGTCCTCGACACCTGGTTCTCCTCCGGACTGTGGCCCTTCTCGACGCTGGGCTGGCCCGAACAGACCGAATCGCTCGCGAAGTTCTACCCGAACTCCGTCCTGGTCACCGGCTACGACATCCTCTTCTTCTGGGTCGCCCGGATGATGATGTTGGGCCTGTACGCGATGGACGGCACCCCGCCGTTCCACACCATCGCCCTGCACGGCATGGTCCGCGACCAGTTCGGCAAGAAGATGTCGAAGTCCTTCGGCAACGCGGTCAACCCGCTGGACTGGATGGACAAGTACGGCAGCGACGCCCTGCGCTTCACCCTCGCGCGCGGTGCCAACCCGGGCACCGACGTGCCGATCGGTGAGGACTGGGTCCAGAGCTCCCGCAACTTCGCCAACAAGATCTGGAACGCGACCCGCTTCGCCCTGATGAACGGCGCGACGGTGGACGGCCCGCTGCCGGACGCGTCGACGATGTCGTCCACCGACCGCTGGATCCTGTCCCGGCTGAACTCGGTCGTCGCCGAGGTCGACGCGTTCTACGACGACTTCCAGTTCGCCAAGCTGTCCGACGCCCTGTTCCACTTCGCGTGGGACGAGGTCTTCGACTGGTACGTCGAGCTGTCCAAGACGACGTTCCAGGTGGGCGGCGAACCGGCCGAGGTCAGCAAGCGGGTCCTCGGCGAGGTTCTCGACGTCACGCTGCGGCTGCTGCACCCGGTGGTCCCGTTCGTCACCGAGACGCTGTGGACGACGCTGACCGGCGGCGAGTCGGTCGTCATCGCCGACTGGCCCGAGGCTGTGTCCGTTCCCGGTGCCGACGCACCGGGCGGCTTCCGGGACGCCGGCGCCGAGCGGGAGATCGCGACCCTCCAGTCCGTCATCACCGAGGTCCGCCGCTTCCGCGCCGACCAGGGCCTGCAGCCCGGCCAGCGGGTCCCCGCCCGGCTGTCCCTCGACGGCTCGGCGCTCGCCCCGCACGAGGCGGCGATCCGGCAGCTGCTGCGCCTCCAGCCGGAGGGCGACGCGTTCACCGCGACGGCGACCCTGCCGGTGGCGGGCGTCGAGGTCGCCCTGGACCTGTCCGGGGTGATCGACTTCGAGGCGGAGCGCAAGCGACTCACCAAGGACCTCGAGGCCGCGCAGAAGGAGCGCCGGCAGGCGGAGGCCAAGCTGGGCAACGAGGCGTTCCTGGCCAAGGCCCCCGACCACGTGGTCGACAAGATCCGTACGCGCCTCGCCAAGGCGGACGAGGACATCGCCCGCATCGGGGCCCAGCTGGAGCGGCTCCCGAAGGCCTAGGGCCTCTCGTTTGGATCAGGCCGGGCTCGGGGGGTCCGGCCCGATCCAAACGAAAGACCCTGGCCCCCGGCCGTCCCACGTCGTCGCAGGCCCCCGGAGCACGAGCGGTTCCGGGGGCCCTCGGCTGCCGTGGGGCGGATGCGGGCGGATACGTAGACTGGCCTCGTGAGCGACCTCCCCCCGAACGGCAACCACGACGACCACGACGACCGGCCGGATCCTCTGTACCCTCTCGATTCCTTCGAGGAGATCATCGAGGCCGAGACGCAGCGGGACCCCGACCTCGCGGTGATCGAGGCCGGCAGCCGCACCCTGCGCACGCAGGGCGGCCCGCCCGATTCCGACGCGCCCGCGCGGCCGGCGGACCCCGAGGTCGACAAGGCGCTGCGGGAGGTCGAGGGAGAACTGGCGACCCGCTGGGGCGAGACCAAGCTGGAGCCGTCCCTCGACCGGATCGCCGCGCTGATGGACGTACTGGGCGAGCCGCAGCGCGCCTACCCGTCGATCCACATCACCGGCACGAACGGCAAGACGTCCACCGCCCGCATGATCGAGGCCCTCCTCGGCGCCTTCGAACTGCGCACCGGGCGCTACACGTCGCCGCACGTCCAGTCGGTCACCGAGCGGATCAGCCTCGACGGCGCGCCGGTCTCCGCCGAGCGGTTCGTGGAGACGTACCGCGACATCGCGCCGTACATCGAGATGGTCGACGCACAGCAGGAGCACCGGCTGTCCTTCTTCGAGGTGCTCACCGGCATGGCGTACGCGGCCTTCGCCGACGCGCCGGTGGACGCCGCCGTCGTCGAGGTCGGCATGGGCGGCAGCTGGGACGCCACCAATGTGATCGACGCAGGCGTCGCCGTGGTGATGCCGATCGACCTCGACCACACCGACCGGCTCGGCACCACGCCCGCCGAGATCGCCACCGAGAAGGCCGGCATCATCAAGCCGGACGCGACGGTGATCATGGCCCAGCAGCCGGTCGACGCGGCCCAGGTGCTGCTGAGGAAGGCCGTCGAGGCCGACGCGACCGTGGCCCGGGAAGGACTGGAGTTCGGCGTCGTCGCCCGGCAGGTCGCCGTCGGCGGCCAGCAGCTGACCCTGCGCGGCCTGGGCGGCGAGTACCCCGAGGTGTACCTGCCGCTGCACGGCGCCCACCAGGCGCACAACGCCGCCGTGGCGCTCGCCGCCGTGGAGGCGTTCTTCGGCGTCGGCGCCCAGCGCGCCGAGCCGCTGGACATCGACACCGTCCGCAAGGCCTTCGCCGCCGTCGCCTCACCGGGCCGGCTGGAGGTCGTACGCCGGTCGCCCACCGTCGTGCTGGACGCCGCCCACAACCCGGCGGGCGCGCGGGCCGCGGCCGGGGCGATCGGGGAGGCGTTCCAGTTCAGCCGGCTCATCGGCGTGGTCGGCGCGAGCGGCGACAAGAACGCGCGCGGGCTGCTGGAGGCCTTCGAGCCGGTCTTCGCCGAGGTCGTCGTCACGCAGAACTCCACCCACCGCGCGATGGACGTCGACGAACTCGCGGGGATCGCCGTCGAGGTGTTCGGCGAGGACCGCGTCCAGGTCGAACCCCGGCTGCCCGACGCGCTGGAGGCGGCGATCACGCTCGCCGAGGAGGAGGGCGAGTTCACCGGCGCCGGTGTGCTCGTCACCGGTTCCGTCATCACGGTCGGCGAGGCCCGACTGCTTCTGGGAAAGGGCTGAGACACCGTGCGTACACTCTGCGCGTCGACCCTGATCAGCGAGTTCTTCGTCATCGGGTTCGCCGGACTGGTCGCGATGAAGGACCCGGACCTGGCGGTCGTCACCGTGTGGACGGTCTGCGGCATCGCCATGTTCCTGTCCGTGGCCCTGTGCGGGATGATCACCCGGCCCGGGGGCGTCGCCCTCGGCTGGGCCCTGCAGATCGTCCTGATCGCCTCCGGCGTCGTCGTCCCGATGATGTTCATCCTGGGCGCGCTGTTCGCGGTGCTGTGGTGGGCCTCGGTGCACTACGGGCGCAAGATCGACGAGGCGAAGGCCCGGTTCGCCGCACATACCGGGCAGCCTGACGCTGCGTGACAGGCGCAGAACCCTGCCCGGTAACCTTCACAGAACCCCGCACCACCCTTGAAACATAAGGAGCTCCGCCGTGACCCAGCGCACCCTCGTCCTTCTCAAGCCCGACGCCGTCCGTCGCGGCCTGACCGGCGAGATCATCAGCCGCATCGAGCGCAAGGCCGGCTGGCAGCTCACCGCGCTGGAGCTGCGCACCCTCGACCAGGACACCCTGGAGCAGCACTACGGCGAACACAAGGGCAAGCCCTTCTACGAGCCGCTGATGGAGTTCATGGCCTCCGGCCCGGTCGTGGCGATGATCGTCGAGGGTGAGCGGGTCATCGAGGGCGTGCGCCAACTGGCCGGTCCGACCGACCCGGTCGCCGCGGCCCCGGGTTCGATCCGCGGGGACTTCGGTGTCATCGTCCGGGAGAACCTGATCCACGCCTCCGACTCCGAGGAGTCCGCCGAGCGCGAGGTGAAGATCTTCTTCCCGAGCCACGCCTGACGGTCGCGGGCACCACGGTTCGTATCAGCCGCGCGTATTGATCGCCCGCACAGGTCCGCCTGGCGTAACCGTCGTGCATAACGAATGCGTACAGCGGTCGTGTGCAACACGCGTACGACAAGTGGTGCGGAGGCCGCGCGCGACGATCACCCGCCAAGGCCGTGCATAACAATCGCATAGCGGCCGTGGGCTGCGGTTTTGGCCGCCTGGCGACGGTCTGGGGGCTTTGCCCCCAGACCTTTTCGACATACGGGCGGCGTTCGGGGGAACGCGTGCCCCCGATGGCCCGTCTCCACAAGCAACGGGACCCGCCATCTGATGACAATGGCGAAGACCCTCGCGCCATGTTCGCGAAGGCGCGTCTACGATGGAAGCCTTCGCGTCACCGCACCCACCTCGCCTACCTGAAAAGCCCTCAAAAGCCAGTGGGAAGGCCAGACGAATCCTCATGGGGAACTCTATGTCGTTCATCGGCCGTGACATGGCTGTCGACCTCGGGACCGCCAACACGCTGGTGTACGTCAGGGGTCGCGGAATCGTACTCAATGAGCCGTCCGTCGTCGCGATCAACACCAATACCGGTGGCATCCTCGCGGTCGGGGCCGAAGCGAAGAAGATGATCGGGCGCACCCCCGGCAACATCGTCGCCGTCCGTCCGCTGAAGGACGGCGTCATCGCCGACTTCGAGATCACCGAGCGGATGCTCCGCTACTTCATTCTGAAGATCCACAAGCGGCGGCATCTGGCCCGCCCGCGGGTCGTCGTCTGTGTCCCCTCCGGCATCACGGGTGTGGAGCGCCGCGCCGTCATCGAGGCGTCCTCCCAGGCCGGCGCCCGCCAGGTGCACATCATCGAGGAGCCCATGGCCGCGGCCATCGGTTCCGGCCTGCCGGTCCACGAGGCCACGGGCAACATGGTGGTGGACATCGGCGGCGGCACCACGGAGGTCGCGGTCATCTCCCTCGGCGGCGTCGTCACCGCCCAGTCCATCCGGGTCGCGGGCGACGAACTGGACAACGCGATCATCCAGTACGTCAAGAAGGAGTACTCCCTCCTGCTGGGTGAGCGTTCGGCCGAGCAGATCAAGCTCACCATCGGTTCGGCGTACGACCTCGACACCGACGAACACACCGAGATCCGCGGCCGGGACCTCGTCTCCGGGCTGCCCAAGACCGTGGTCATCTCCGCCGCCGAAGTCCGCAAGGCGATCGAGGAGCCCGTCAACTCGATCGTGGACGCGGTCAAGACCACTCTCGACAAGTGCCCGCCGGAACTGTCCGGCGACATCATGGACCGGGGCATCGTGCTGACCGGCGGCGGTGCTCTGCTGCGCGGTCTGGACGAGCGGCTGCGCCGGGAGACGGGCATGCCCATCCACATCGCCGAGGACCCGCTGGACAGCGTGGCGCTCGGTTCCGGAAAGTGCGTCGAGGAGTTCGAGGCGCTCCAGAAGGTACTGGACGCCCAGCCGCGCAGATGACACAACTCTTCGATTCCGCCGTACGGGACGATCTCCTCTCGTACGGCGGATCGTTGATATAGAGACATGAGCTCCAGCCGTACTTTCCGACCGTTCCCGAAGACCCCCGAACATTCCCGACCGTCTCTGACGACTCCTTAGACTCCTTACGACTCCTGAAGTCTTCTGTTCTCGCTACCCGTTTCGACGAGGAAGGCACGGCCGCCGCACGTGAGGGACACACGAGAGAGCCGGCTGCTCCTGGTGCTGCTGATCACCACCGCTTTCGCACTGATCACGGTGGACATCCGCGGCGGAGAGGATTCACCGGTCGACGGTGCCCGGCAGGCCGCGGCCACGGTCTTCGGCCCGATCGAGAACGGAGTGTCCGGCGCGGTCGACCCGATCGGCAACGCGGTCGCCGCGGTCCGTGACTCCGGCGACCGGCACGACCGGCTCGCCGCACTCGAGCGGGAGAACACCGCGCTCAAGGCCGAACTCGGCAGCGACGACCGCAACCGCAGCAGAACCAAGCAACTCGACAAGATGCTGAAGGTCGCCGGCCAGGGCCAGTACGGCATCAAGGGCGCCCAGGTCATCGCCATAGGAGCGGCCCAGGGCTTCTCCTGGACCATCACCATCGACGTCGGCGCCAACGACGGCATCGAACGCGACATGACCGTCCTCAACAGCGACGGACTCGTCGGCCGGGTCACCACCGTCGGCCCGCACACCGCCACCGTGCTGCTCGCCAACGACCCCGACTTCACCGTGGGTACCCGCATGGAGGCCGGCGACGAACTCGGCTTCGCCTCCGGCCAGGGCGACCGGCCCCTGCGCGTCGAACTCCTCAACGGCAAGGCCGAGATCAAGAAGGGCGACCGCCTGGTCACCTTCGGCTCCCAGGCCGACAAACCGTTCGTGCCCGGCGTCCCCGTCGGCACCGTCTCCCGCGTCGACCCCTCCGGCGGTGACCTCACCCGCACCCTCTACGTCACGCCGTTCGTCAACTTCACCAAGATCGACATCGTCGGCGTCGTCGTCCAGGCCCCGAAGAAGGACCCGCGCGACACGGTGCTGCCCGAGAAACCGAAGCCGACACCCACCCCGACCGTCACGGTGACCGTCACCCCGTCCGCCCCTGCCGACGGCCAGTACCAGCAAGAGCAGTAGGAGCTGTCACCCCATGCGCGTCAACCGGATCCTGCTCTCCAGCTCGCTGATCGTCGTCGCCCTGGTGATCCAGGTGAGTGTCCTCGCCCGCCTCCACCTCCCGGGCGCCGTTCCCGACCTGCTCCTCCTCACCGTCCTCGGCCTCGCCCTGGTCTACGGTCACGTAGGCGGCTCCCTCATCGGCTTCGGCGCCGGGCTCCTCGCCGACCTCGCACCGCCCGCCGACCACGCCGTCGGCCGCTACGCCCTCGTACTGTGCGTCATCGGCTACCTCGCCGGGCTGGTCAAGCCCGAGTCCGGCCAGGTGAGATCGGCGACCGGCCCCATGGCCGTGGTGGTCGCCGCCGCGGTCGGCTCCACCCTGCTCTACGCCGGCGTCGGCGCCCTCGTCGGTGATACCGCCGCCCGCCATGTCGGCCTCGGCGGACTGCTCTTCAGCGCCGCCCTGTACGACCTGCTGCTCGCCCCGTTCATCGTCCCCGGTGTCATGGCCCTGGCCCGCCGCGCGGAGAACGATCCGCTCGCCGAGAACAGCTCCGCCAAGTCCCCGGACCTCGCCGCCGGCTGGAGCTCCAGCGGCACCGGGCTGCGCATCGGCGCCCAGCGGGGCCTTCGCGCGAAGGCGGCGCGGGCCCGGGTGGCCCGCGCGGGCCGCATCAAAGGGGTGAAGCGCCTGTGACCTCGCGGAACTTCACCGGAAAGGGTGAACGGCGGCGGAACCCCGCCGGGCGGCCCCGCCGTTCATCACTCGTACACGCATCACTCGTACACGCATCACTCGTACACGCATCACTCGTACACGCGCCGTCGTACGCGCACGGAGAGGGGGAAGAAGCCGCGTGACCAACATTCCCGAGACCGGGCGCAGCACACGGGTCCAGATCCGGCTCGTCGTCATCCAGGTCCTCGTCCTCTCCCTCCTCGGCACCCTCGGCGGGCGCCTGTGGTACCTCCAGATCCGCGAGGGCGCCGAGTACGCCAAGAAGGCCTCCGGCAACCACGTCCAGCAGGTCGTCCGGCCCGCGGTCCGCGGCTCCATCCTGGACGCCCGCGGAGTGGCCCTCGCCGACAACGAGACCCGGCTGGTCGTCTCCGCCTCCCGCACCGACCTCATGAAGATGCGGGACGACGGCAAGGCGGTCCTCACCAAGCTCGCCGGTGTCCTCGGCATGCCCGCCAAGGACGTCATCGAGAAGGTCCGGCTGTGCAACGCCGAGACCCCCCAGCCCTGCTGGAACGGCTCGCCGTACCAGCCCATCCCCATCACCGACGAGGCCACCGCCAAGCAGGCCCTGCAGATCCGCGAGCGTGCCGAGGACTTCCCCGGCATCACCGCCGAACCTCAGGCCGTACGCCGGTACACCGCCCCCGGGCAGGCCAACACCGCTCAGGTCCTCGGCTACCTCTCGCCCGTCACCGACGAGGAACTCCAGAAGGCGCAGGACACCGAATCGCCGTACCTGCGCTCCGACCAGGTCGGCCGCTCCGGCCTCGAGCGCGAGTACGACAAGGAACTGCGCGGCAAGGCCGGCGTCACCCGCTACGAGGTCGACAACCTCGGCCGCGTCATCGGCGAGGCCGAGGCCGATCCCGCCGAACCCGGCGCCAACCTCGTCACCAGCATCGACTCCCGTGTCCAGCGGATCGCCGAGTACGAGCTGAACGAGGCGATGAAGGCCGCCCGCAAGGAGATGGACCGCAACACCAACCGCCTCTACGAGGCCGACTCGGGCGCCGTCGTCGTCATGGAGGCCAAGACCGGCCGGGTCGTCGCCATGGCCTCCAACCCGAGCTACGACCCCAACGCCTGGGTCGGCGGCATCTCCGGCAAGGACTACGCCAACCTCACCGGCAAGGACTCCAACTACCCGCTGCTGAACCGCGCCATCCAGGGCCTGTCGGCACCCGGCTCCATCTTCAAGGTCATCCCGACCGCCGCCGCGGTCAACGCCGGGCACTCCTTCGACGGGCCCTACGAGTGCTCCAGCTCGTACTCCATCGGCGGCCAGGTCTTCAAGAACTTCGAGTCCCAGAGCCACGGCGCCATCAGCCTCGGCCGTGCCCTCGAGGTCTCCTGCGACACCGTCTTCTACCGCCTCGCCCACGAGGAGTGGAAGCGCGACGGCGGCAACAAGCCGAAGAAGAACGCCAAGGACTGGTTCTACAAGACCTCCCACCAGTTCGGCCTCGGCGAGCTGACCGACATCGACCTGCCCAACGAGGTCACCGGCCGGGTCCCCGACCGCCAGTGGAAGCGCGACTACTGGAAGGCCAACAAGGACGCCTGGTGCAAGTCCGGCAAGAAGGGCGGCAGCTACGTCGAGCAGATCGCCTACGAGAACTGCCTCGAAGGCAACCGTCTGCGCGCCGGTGACTCCGTCAACTACTCCATCGGCCAGGGCGACACCCTCGTCACCCCCATCCAGATGGCCTCCGTCTACGCGGCCCTCGCCAACGGCGGCACGCTCCACCGGCCCACCGTCGGCAAGGCCGTCATCAGCCCCGACGGCAAGCAGGTCACGGAGATCGAGCCCGAGGCGCAGAGCAAGCTGCCGGTGACCAAGAAGACCCTCGCGGAAATAGACGGAGCCCTCGAGGGAGTCGCCACCCGCGGTACGGCCGCCTGGCGGTTCGGCGGCTGGCCGCAGGACGAGATCCCGATGCACGCCAAGACCGGCACCGCGGAGGTCTACGGAAAGCAGACCACTTCCTGGTTCGCCACCTACACCAAGGACTACTCGGTCGTCATGACGATCGCCCAGGGCGGTACCGGCTCCGGTGCCTCAGGCCCCGCCGTGCGCAACATCTACAACGCGCTGTACGGCGTCTCCCCGGAAGGCGACATCGACAAGAAGAAGGCATTGCTGCCCACCCCGCAGAAGACGCTGCCCAAGGTCAGGACGGACGGCACCATCGTCTCCCCGAAGATCTCCAAGGACCCGGCCAAGGACCAGAGGGACGCCGCGGAGAGCGAGCAGGCACCCGACGACGGCCAGGCACCGGAGCAGGGCGCGACCACGACCACGCCCCCGCCCGCCGACCGCGACACCCGCCGCCGCGACGCACGGCGTGGAGGCGCACGGCGGGGCGGCGGCAGGCAGGGTGACCGACCGTCGGGCGGCAGACGGACGGGCGACGGACGCCAGGGTGACGGACGGCCGGCCGACGGGAGTCGGTTCGGCGCCCTCCGGGCGCGCCGCGCGACAGGCCGGAGGTCGGCGGCATGACCGGTGGAGTCAACAGCTTCCACGTCTCCGGCTACGGACCCGAGCGGGCCGGCTGGACGCGGCTCTTCGCCCGCGACTCCCTGGCCAGGCGACTCGACTGGCCGATACTGCTGGCCGCGATCGCCCTGTCGCTGCTCGGCTCCCTCCTGGTCTACTCGGCGACCCGCAACCGCACCGACATCAACCAGGGCGACCCGTACTACTTCCTGCTCCGGCACTGGCTGAACACCGGCATCGGCCTGACCCTGATGATCGCCATGCTCTGGCTCGGCCACCGCGCCCTGCGCACCGCCGTGCCGGTCCTCTACGGCTTCTCGGTCCTGCTGATCCTGCTGGTACTCACCCCGCTGGGCTCCACCATCAACGGCGCCCACTCCTGGATCAAGCTCGGCGGCGGCTTCTCGATCCAGCCCTCCGAGTTCGTGAAGCTCACGATCATCCTGGGCATGGCGATGCTGCTCGCCGCCCGGGTCGACGCGGGCGACAAGCCCTACCCCGACCACCGCACGGTCCTCCAGGCACTCGGACTGGCCGCCGTCCCCATGCTGGTCGTGATGCTGATGCCCGACCTCGGGTCGGTCATGGTCATGGTCGTCATCGTGCTCGGCATCCTGCTCGCCTCCGGAGCCTCCAACCGGTGGGTCTTCGGCCTGATCGGCACCGGCGCGATCGGCGCGATCACCATCTGGCAGCTCGGGGTGCTCGACGAGTACCAGATCAACCGCTTCGCCGCCTTCGCCAACCCCGAACTCGACCCCGCCGGCGTCGGCTACAACACCAACCAGGCCCGCATCGCCATCGGTTCCGGCGGTCTCACCGGCTCCGGGCTCTTCGAGGGCTCGCAGACCACCGGCCAGTTCGTGCCCGAGCAGCAGACCGACTTCGTCTTCACCGTCGCCGGAGAGGAACTCGGCTTCGTGGGCGGCGGGCTCATCATCGTCCTGCTCGGCATCATCCTGTGGCGCGCCTGCCGCATCGCCCGCGACACCACCGACCTGTACGGCACCATCGTCGCAGCCGGCATCGTCGCCTGGTTCGCCTTCCAGTCCTTCGAGAACATCGGCATGACCCTCGGCATCATGCCGGTCACCGGTCTGCCCCTGCCGTTCGTGTCCTACGGCGGGTCGTCGATGTTCGCGGTATGGCTGGCCGTGGGCCTCCTGCAGTCGATCAGACTGCAACGCCCCCTGTCCGCCACGACCCGACCCCCGACCCGGTCCACAGGCCTCATCGGCTGACCCGGTTTCCCCGGCACCGACCGGGGAAACCGGTCGGTGAGACCACCGGCGACGAGTAGATTCGGGTCATGACGGACACGAAGCGGGAAATCGAGCGAAAATATGAGTCCGGCGACAGTGGACTCCCCGACCTGACCGGCCTCCCCGGTGTCGAGTCCGTCATCGACCGGGGTGTGGCCCACCTCGACGCCATCTACTACGACACGGCCGACGAGCGCCTCGCCGCAGCCTCCCTCACCCTCCGCAGGCGCACCGGCGGTTCCGACGCCGGCTGGCACCTGAAGTTCCCCGTGGCCCCCGGAGTGCGCGACGAGATCCACGCCCCGCTCTCCGACACCGTCCCGGAGAGCCTCGCCCGGCTCGTCCGCTCCCGTGTCCGCGGCGCCGAACTGACCCCCGTGGTCCGGCTGCGCTCCGACCGGGACCTGCGCCACCTCCTCGATGCCGCCGGCCGGCTCCTCGCCGAGATCAGCGTCGACGCCGTACACGCCGAGCGTCTCACCGGCGGCGGTACCGCCCAGTGGACCGAGATCGAGGTCGAACTCGCCGACGACGGCGACCCCGCCTTCCTCGACAAGGTCGACAAACGGTTCCGCAAGGCAGGCGTCCGTCCGTCGAAGGCGCCCTCCAAACTGGCGCGAGCCCTCGCCGAGACCGCACCGGCCACGGGCAAGGGCCAAGGCGGGAACAAGGCAAAAGCCGAGAGCAAGGGCACGGCCAAGGACATGGGCACGGGCGCCGTGACGGCCGGCCGTTCCGAGGGAGCCGCACCCGTCGACGCAGTCGCCCCGGTCGCGGCACCGAAGCAGAAACACCGCAGTCGCCCGGTCGGGAAACCCGTCACCGCCGGCGACCACGTCCTCGCCTACGTCCGCGCCCAGCGGGACGCGCTCGTCGAACTCGACCCCGCCGTACGCCAGGACGTACCCGACTCCGTACACCGCATGCGGGTCGCCACCCGCCGCCTGCGCAGCACCTTCCGCTCCTTCCGGTCCGTCCTGGACCGGGAGGTCACCGACCCGATCGGCGTCGACCTGAAGTGGCTGGCCGTCGAACTCGGTCTGGACCGCGACCAGGAAGTACTCGCCGAGCGCCTGCTGTCGGCCCTGGACGAACTGCCCGACGCCCTCGTCTCCGGCCCTGTCCGCGACCGGCTGACCACCTGGGCCGAGATCGGCCACAGGGGAGCCCACAGTGAGGTCACCGCCGTCCTCGAATCCCGCCGCTACCTCACCCTGCTCGACACCCTCGAGGCCCTGCTGGCCGATCCGCCCCTGCGGAAGAAGGCCGCGTCCAAGCCGTCCAAAACGCTCACCAAGGCCCTGCGCAAGGACCTCGGCAAAGTGTCCGGCCTCGTCACCCGGGCCCTGGACCTCCCGCCCGGCCGCGAGCGCGACGTCACCCTGCACGAGGCCCGCAAGAAGACCAAGCGCACCCGCTACGCAGCCGAAGCCTCCGGCCCGGCCCTCAAGGCTCCCGCCAAGGATCTGGTCACGAGCATGAAGGAGCTCCAGAGCCTGCTCGGCGATCACCAGGACAGCGTCATGGCCCGCCGGACCCTGCGCGAACTGTCCGCCGTCGCCCACGCGGCGGGGGAGAGCGCCTTCACCCACGGCCTGCTCTACGGACGCGAGGAACGCCGCGCGGAGATCGTCGAGGCGACGCTTCCGGAAACCTGGACATCCATCGGGAGGAGCACCGGTCTCTGACGCAGGCCACCGCCTCCGGCCGGCGTGCGGGGGACCTTCCCGGCCGGGTTAGGCTGGATGGTCACCCCGCCCTCAGCCGCCTCCGGCCGGGGAGTCCCCAGCCCTCGCACAAAGGTTCCCGAGATGCCTGCCGAAGCCGCCGAGTCTGTGTTCCCACAGCTCGAAGCTCTGCTCCCGCATGTGCAGAAGCCGATCCAGTACGTCGGCGGAGAGCTCAACTCCACGGTCAAGCCTTGGGACAGCTGTGACGTCCGCTGGGCACTCATGTACCCCGACGCGTACGAGGTCGGACTGCCCAACCAGGGCGTCATGATCCTCTACGAGGTGCTCAACGAGCAGGACGGCGTCCTCGCCGAGCGCACCTACAGTGTCTGGCCGGACCTGGAGGAGCTGATGCGCGAGCACCGCGTCCCCCAGTTCACGGTCGACGGCCACCGCCCGGTCAAGGCCTTCGACGTGTTCGGCCTGAGCTTCTCCACCGAGCTCGGCTACACCAACATGTTCACCGCCCTGGAGCTGTCCGGCATCCCGCTCGAGGCCAAGGACCGCGGCCTGGACGACCCGATCGTCATGGCCGGCGGCCACGCCGCGTTCAACCCCGAGCCGATCGCCGACTTCATCGACTGCGCCGTCCTCGGCGACGGCGAACAGGCCGTCCTGGAGGTCACCCGGATCGTCCGCGCCTGGAAGGAGGAGGGCCGCCCCGGCGGCCGCGAGGAACTCCTCTTCCGCCTGGCCAGGACCGGCGGGGTGTACGTCCCGGGCTTCTACGACGTCGAGTACCTCCCCGACGGCCGGATCGCCCGCGTCGTACCGAACAGGTCGGGCGTCCCGTGGCGCGTCTCCAAGCACACGGTCATGGACCTCGACGAGTGGCCCTACCCCAAGCAGCCCCTCGTCCCGCTCGCCGAGACGGTCCACGAACGCATGTCGGTGGAGATCTTCCGCGGCTGCACCCGCGGCTGCCGCTTCTGCCAGGCCGGCATGATCACTCGCCCGGTACGCGAGCGCTCCATCACGGGCATCGGCGACATGGTCGAAAAGGGCCTCAAGGCCACCGGCTTCGAGGAGGTCGGCCTTCTCTCCCTCTCCTCCGCCGACCACTCGGAGATCGGCGACATCGCCAAGGGCCTCGCCGACCGCTACGAGGAAGACAAGGTCGGTCTCTCCCTCCCCTCCACCCGCGTCGACGCCTTCAACGTCGACCTGGCCAACGAGCTGACCCGCAACGGCCGCCGCTCCGGCCTCACCTTCGCCCCCGAGGGCGGCTCGGAGCGCATGCGCAAGATCATCAACAAGATGGTCTCCGAGGACGACCTGATCAGGACCGTCGCCACGGCCTACGGCAACGGCTGGCGGCAGGTGAAGCTCTACTTCATGTGCGGCCTGCCCACCGAGACCGACGAGGACGTCCTCCAGATCGCCGACATGGCGATGAACGTCATCCAGAAGGGCCGCGAGGTCTCCGGCTCGGGCGACATCCGCTGCACGGTCTCGATCGGCGGCTTCGTCCCCAAGCCGCACACCCCCTTCCAGTGGGCCCCACAGCTGTCGGCCGAGGAGACGGACGCCCGCCTGACCAAGCTGCGCGACAAGATCCGCGGCGACAAGAAGTACGGCCGCTCCATCGGCTTCCGCTACCACGACGGCAAGCCCGGCATCATCGAGGGCCTCCTCTCCCGCGGCGACCGCCGCGTCGGCGCGGTCATCCGCGCGGTCTACGAGGACGGCGGCCGCTTCGACGGCTGGCGCGAGCACTTCTCCTACGACCGCTGGATGCGCTGCGCCGACAAGTCGCTGGCGCAGTTCGGCGTGGACCTCGACTGGTACACCACCCGCGAACGCTCCTACGAGGAGGTCCTCCCCTGGGACCACCTCGACTCCGGTCTCGACAAGGACTGGCTCTGGGAGGACTGGCAGGACGCCCTCGACGAGACGGAGGTCGAGGACTGCCGCTGGACCCCGTGCTTCGACTGCGGCGTGTGCCCCCAGCTCGACACCAGTATTCAAATCGGACCAACCGGTAAGAAGCTGCTCCCGCTGACGGTGAAGAACGCGGCGCCCGCTCCCAGCGGTGCGACGTCCTGAGTCGTCGTCCTGAGCTGTTCGGTGGGCCCACTCCGGAACATCGGAGTGGGCCCACCGGCGTTCGCGGCCCGCGACGGGGGCGGGGTGTTACGGACGCGCCGGGTCGGGTGCGGGGGTGAGGGCCGGCTCGGGTGGCTGGGTGGTGAGGAGGGGCGGGAGGACGGCTTCCAGATCGTCCAAGGCCCTTCTGGCGATGGCGATGCGGGTGCGCAGGTCCACGGCGGGATCCGGGGTCGGAAGTGGTGCCGGGATCGGGGCCGGAATCGTGGTGCGGATCGGGGCAGGGGGCGAGGGAGCGTCAGGGGCGGGGGACTGTTCGCGTTCCAGTTCGCGGGCCTCCTCCAGGGAGTTGATGACGACTCCTATGAGGACGTTGACCAGGACGAACGAGGCGATCAGTACGTAGGAGGCGTAGTAGAGGATGCTCCAGCGGGAGACCGCCAGGCCCGCGTGGACCGCGTCCCCGAGGCCGTCCAGGGTCATCAGCAGGAAGAGGGTGAGGGCGGCGCGGCCGAGGGAGCCGTACTGGGCCGGGTCGGCCTCGCCGAAGAAGACCCAGCCGACCATGGCGTAGACGTACAGCAGGAGCGTGCCCACCATCAGGAAGCTGACGGTGCCGGGCAGGCTGCGGGCCACCGCCACGATGACGATGCGCAGTTGGGGCAGGAAGCGGGCGGTGCGCAGGACGCGGGCGAGGCGCAGGAGCCGCAGGACGGTGGTGTTCTCGCGGACGAGGGGCAGGAACGCGCAGACGATGACGGCCAGGTCGAAGAGGTTCCAGGGATCGCGGAAGAAGTCGCGGGGGCGGTCGGCGTGGGCGCAGGCGCGCACGGCTATCTCGACGGTGAAGGCGGCGAGGCAGAGGTGTTCGGCGAGGTGTAACCAGTGGTGCCAGTCGCGAGCGAGTCCGCTGTAGGTCTCGGCTCCGAGCAGGACCGCGTTGGCGATGATCAGGGCGAAGACGGACAGGGCGAACCAGCGGGCTTCGGTGAGGGCGCGGGCTCGCTGCGCCAGGACGTGACGCAGGGGCCGGGGCCCGGGCGGCCGTGGCATGGCGCTCGTGGGGGCAGGGTGGTCGTTCATCGTGCTTGTATCTGCTCCTTCGTGCCGCGCGCCATGCCCGAGGTGCGAACGGGACGGCGGGTTCGCGCGGCGGTGACACTCCAGAGCCGATTTCTACAGCATTGTAGATTCGCGGGTATCGGGTGCGGGGAGGGTGACGCATCGGTCCGGTGCCGGTGCATCCGAATGGCTTGCCGGGGCGTCCTCACTTGCATGGACCTGGAGAAGCTGGACGCCGAGAGGCCGGCACCGCCCGTACACCGGCATCCGCAGCAGCAGCAGTCGGGGGAGGCGGCGGGCGAGGGGTGTCTGGTGGTGGCGATTCGCCTGCCGGTGCGCGTCGTCGTGTTCCTCGTGGTCCTGCCGGTGCGGCTGGTGTGGGACGCGTGTGCCGTCGCCGCGCGGTGGCTGGGCCGCGCCGTGTTCCGTCCGCTCGGGCGGGCGCTGCTGTGGGCCGGGCGCGCGGTTTTCGTGTGGCCGCTGGTGGGGTTGTGGAGGTACGTCCTCGCGCCGCTCGGCGGAGTGCTCGCGTGGCTCGGGAACCTGGTGGTCGTCGTGCCCGCCGGGTGGCTGTACCGGTACGTGCTCGTGCCGCTCGGGCACGCGCTGGTGTGGCTGTACGCGCGCGTGCTGACGCCTCTCGGGCACGGGGTGATGTGGGTGCTGCGCGGGATCGGGTCCGTGTCGGCCGTGATCGGACTCGGGGTGTTCGCGGCCCTCTCCTGGCTCACGCGGTACCTCGTCGTCGTGCCCGGTGTGTGGCTGTACGCGTGGGTGCTCACGCCCGTCGGACATGCCGTCGCCCGGTGTGCGAAAGGGCTGGCGTGGCTGGTGGACGTGCTCGTCACCGGCATCGGCGTGGGGCTGTACTGGATCACCCGGATCCTGTTCGTGCTGCCGTTGCTCGCCGTGTGGCGCTGGGTCCTGGTGCCGGTCGGGCGGGTGCTCGCCGTCGTCGCGCGGGAGATCCGAAACGCCCTCGGGCATGCCTGGCGGGTCGCCGGGTACGTCTCGCTCGCGGTGGGGCGGTTCCTGAGGACCCTCTTCCGGTGGGTCGTCGTGGAACCGGTGCGCTGGGCGTACACGCGTGTGTTGACGCCGGTGGGACACGTGGTGCGGGACGTGGTGCTGCGGCCCGCCGCCGAGGCGGCGCGTGCCGTGGGGCGGGCCGTCCGGCAGTCCCTCGCCTCCGCGCGCCTGACGCTGCGGCGGACGCGCGCCGACCTGCGCCGGGTGCTGGTCGGGGAACAGGGGCCGGAACGGGGTGAGAACCGACGGGAACCTATCGGCGGTGACACGCGTACTCTTGGTAGCAGTACGACAGCACTCACGAAGGACTGAACGACACTGGGCAAGCGACAGCCCGAAGGCCCGCCGCCCGCACCCGCGGTGCAGCGCATCCGATTGCGCTATACCAAGCGCGGCCGCCTCCGGTTCACCAGCCACCGTGACTTCCAGCGTGCCTTCGAGCGCGCGTTGCGCCGTGCCGAGGTGCCGATGGCGTACTCGGCGGGGTTCACGCCGCACCCGAAGGTCTCGTACGCCAATGCCGCACCCACCGGCACGGGCAGTGAGGCGGAGTACCTCGAGATCGCGCTCACCCGGGAGCGCGACCCGGAACTGCTCAGAACGCTCCTCGACGAGTCGCTGCCCACCGGCCTCGACATCGTGGAGGCGGCCGAGGCCCGTACCTCGGGGCTCGCCGACCGGCTCACGGCCTCGGTGTGGGAGTTGCGGCTGGACGGCGTCGACGCCGAGGAGGCCCGCCGAGCGGTGGACGCCTTCAACGCGGCGGAAACCGTCGAGGTGCAGCGCCGGACGAAGAGCGGCGTCCGCACGTTCGACGCCCGTTCCGCGGTCGTGGAACTGGAGAGCGTGGAAGCGCCCTCTTCACCGGCTGATAGGTCGACCGACCGGCCCTGTGCGATACTGCGGCTGGTTGTTCGGCACGTGACGCCTGCCGTTCGACCCGACGACGTCCTGTCCGGTCTCCGCGCCGTGGCCGATCTGGCGCCGCCGGTCCCCGCAGCGGTGACCAGGCTGGCGCAGGGGCTGCTCGATGAAGAGACCGGCACGGTGACCGACCCGCTCGCGCCCGACCGCGAGGCAGCAGCGACCGTGCCGCATCCGGCCGGTGCCACTGCCACCGCGACGGCGTCGGCGTAAGGAAGGTCCCGCGTAGGGACGGACGTCGTAGCGCCGCCCTCGTACCTCGGGAGCCACCTGGGTCGGGCAGCGCAACCACCACAAGACTTTCGCCAGGCCGTGCGCATTCGGTGTACGGAACCGGTGAGACAGGACACTAGAGAGCTCCCGTGCGGCGCCCGCGCCCCGGACGGCGGTAACCGCGCTTCGCGCGAACCGCGGACGTCACCGGCATCGCCGGACCAGGTGCGGCGCCCGGGAGCCTGACGGGAGAAACCCCCGCATGCTCGAACCGACCGAGCCCACAGAGGGCTCCGAACCGAACAGCCCCAGCGACACCCTGCCGCCGCGCCGCCGGCGCCGGGCCGCGTCCCGCCCCGCCGGCCCGCCCACGGCGGCCCCCGGCACAGCGGAGGAGACGACCGCCCCGGCCATACCGGCCGCCGAGTCGCCCGAGCCGCTCGACGAGAACGACGAGCTCGTGGCCGCGGAAAGCACCGGGGCCGACACGGCCGCAGCACCCGAGCCGACGGCGACCCGGGCCGAGACGCCGGCCGTCGCGGACGACGCCGCTCCGCGCAGGCGCCGTCGCGTGGTGCGCCGCCCGGCCTCGTCCGCGGACGCGCCGGAAGCGGCGAACACCGCCGAGACCGTCGTACCGGCGACCGAGGCCCCGGCCGTGCCGAACGCTCCGGCCGCCGAGCCCGTCGCGGACGCCGAGCCGGCCGCGGAAGCGGCCCCGCCGCGTGCGCGCCGTCGTGCCACGCGCCGCGTGACCTCGCCGACGGCCACCGTCGCCGGGACCACCGAACCGGCCGAATCGGCACAGAGCTCCGCGGGTGCCGAGAGCACCGTGGTCGCGGACAGCCCGCAGGCCGCCGGCGCCGCGGAGGCCGCCCCCGCGGACACCGCCGAGACCGCCGTCGCCGACGACGCGGCTCCCCGCCGTACCCGGCGTCGCGCCTCGCGTCGTGTCTCCGCCCCCGCGACCGCCGAGGCCGCCGCCTCTCCCGCCGAGGAGGCGAAGGCTCCCGTGAGCGAGACCACCGGAGAGACCCCGCAGACTCCCACGACGTCCGAGGCGTCCGAGACGCCCGAGGTGCCTGCCGCGGACGATGCCGCTCCGCGCCGCAGGCGCCGTGCGGTCCGCAAGCCCGCCGCCGGATTCGCCGAGCCCGCCCGCCCCGCCGCAGGGTCGGCCGGAGCCGTCGAGGCCGGGACGACGAAGCGTCCCGCACGTCCCGCGGTCGCCGTCTTCCAGGCTCCCGTGTTCACCGAGCCCCAGTTCCAGACCCCGGAGCGGGCCGCCGCCGAAGCGGCGGCCGAGGCCGCCGACACGGTGGAGCCCGATGAGCCGGAGGAGACCGAGGAGCTCCCGGAGGAGCAGCCCGTCGCCTCCCGCCGCCGACGCCGTCGCCGGGGCGCCGCGGACGAGACCGAGGCGGCACCGGCCGCCCGGACCGCTTCCGGCAGCACCCGTACCGAGCCCGCCGTGGACGCCCGCACCGAGGACGAGACGGACGCCGACGCGGACGCCGACGACCAGACCGAGGACCACGCGGACGACGACCAGGACGAGAACGAGGGCCCCGGCTCCCGCCGTCGCCGCCGCCGGGGCGGCCGTCGCCGCCGGCGCGGCGAGTCCGCCGAGGCCGACGCCGAGGGCGACGAGTCCGGGGACGACACCGAGCAGGACACCGAGGACACCGACGACACCGACGACGGGTCCGCCGACGACGCGGACGACACCGACGAGTCGGCCGAGGACCGTGACGACACCGGCGCCGCGGGCGGCTCCAGCAGCAGCCGGCGCCGTCGCCGCAGGCGCCGCCGGGCCGGTGACGGCGGCAGCGAGGCCGAGGCCTCCGGTGACGACCCCGAGCGCACCGTCGTCAAGGTGCGTGAGCCGCGCAATGCCTCCGAGCCGTCGGACGAGGTGCAGTCCATCAAGGGCTCCACGCGTCTGGAGGCGAAGAGGCAGCGCCGCCGGGAAGGCCGTGAGCAGGGCCGCCGACGCGTCCCGATCATCACCGAGGCCGAGTTCCTGGCCCGCCGCGAGGCCGTCGAGCGCGTCATGGTGGTCCGGCAGTACGGCGACCGTACGCAGATCGGCGTCCTGGAGGATGGCGTGCTCGTCGAGCACTACGTCAACAAGGAGCAGGCCACCTCGTACGTCGGCAACGTGTACCTCGGCAAGGTGCAGAACGTGCTGCCGTCGATGGAGGCCGCCTTCCTCGACATCGGCAAGGGCCGCAACGCCGTGCTCTACGCCGGTGAGGTCAACTTCGAGGCGCTGGGCATGGCCCACGGCCCGCGTCGGATCGAGGCCGCGCTGAAGTCGGGCCAGTCGGTGCTCGCCCAGGTGACGAAGGATCCGATCGGGCACAAGGGTGCCCGTCTGACCAGCCAGGTCTCCCTCCCGGGCCGCTACCTCGTGTACGTTCCCGAGGGCTCGATGACCGGCATCAGCCGCAAGCTGCCGGACACGGAGCGGGCCCGGCTGAAGACCATCCTCAAGAAGGTCGTTCCCGAGGACGCGGGCGTCATCGTGCGTACCGCCGCCGAGGGCGCGAGCGAGGACGAGCTGCGCCGTGACGTCGAGCGGCTGCAGGCACAGTGGGACGACATCAAGAAGAAGTCCAGGAACGGCGGCAGCTCGAACGCGCCGACGCTGCTGTACGGCGAGCCGGACATGACCGTCCGGGTCGTGCGGGACATCTTCAACGAGGACTTCTCCAAGGTCATCGTCAGTGGCGACGAGGCCTGGCAGACCATCCACGGGTATGTCGCGCATGTCGCGCCCGACCTGGCCGACCGGCTGCAGAAGTGGACCAGTGAGGTCGACGTCTTCGCCACGTACCGGATCGACGAGCAGCTCGCCAAGGCGCTCGACCGCAAGGTCTGGCTGCCCAGCGGCGGTTCGCTGGTGATCGACCGGACCGAGGCGATGATCGTCATCGACGTCAACACCGGCAAGTTCACCGGTCAGGGCGGAAACCTCGAGGAGACGGTCACCAGGAACAACCTGGAGGCGGCCGAGGAGATCGTGCGTCAGCTGCGGCTGCGCGACCTCGGCGGCATCATCGTCATCGACTTCATCGACATGGTCCTGGAGTCCAATAGGGATCTTGTTCTGCGGCGCCTCCTTGAGTGCCTGGGCCGGGACCGTACGAAGCACCAGGTCGCCGAGGTGACCTCGCTGGGCCTGGTGCAGATGACCCGCAAGCGGGTCGGCCAGGGTCTGCTGGAGTCGTTCTCGGAGACCTGCGTCCACTGCAACGGGCGCGGTGTCATCGTCCACCTGGACCAGCCCACCTCCGCCGGAGGCGGCGGCAAGCGCAGGAAGCGGGCGCGGGCCGGGGAGCACCTCCACGAGCACGAGGCCGACGTCGTCCCGACGGCGGAGCAGGAGGCGGAAGCGGAGCCGGAGACGGAGGCCGAGGTCGCCGCCGAGGCCGCCGAGCCGGCCGCGCTCCCGGCCCCCGAGTACACCCCCGACGAGGAGCTGTACAGCAGCGCCGCCGAGGCGGAGGCCGCGGCCACCCGCGGACGCGGCCGTCGCCGGGTGAGCCGGAGGGCCTCGGCCCCGGCCGGCGCCCCGAGGCGCGAGGAGCGCCGTCGCGAGCCGGTCACCGCCGAGACCACGGGCGCGGCCACCGCCGAGGAGCCTTTGGCCCAGACGCCGACGGCTCAGGCTCCTACGGCTCAGACGCCGACGGCCCAGGACACGACGGCCGCACAGGAAGCCGCGCGTCCGGTGCAGCCGGAGCCGGCCGCCGAGGCGCACGCCGCACCGGCCGCCGCCGAGGACCCGGTCGTCGAGGCCCCTGCCGAAACCCCTGCCGAGGCACCCGCTGCCGAGGAGGCCGCTCCCCAGGGCCGTACGCGCCGCCGGGCCACCCGCAAGGTGTCCGCTCCCGCCGGTTCCCCGGCGGGCGCCGAGGCCGCGGTGGTGACGGTCACGGAGACCGTTCCCATGGCCGTCCCGTCGGAGCCCGAGCAGGCGTCCGAGCCGGTGGCCGCGCAGTCCCCGGCCGAGCCGGCGGAGGCGCCCGAGCCGGTGGCCGAGACCGCCGCGCCGCCGCGCCCGCGCCGCCGCGCGGTGCGCAAGTCGACCGTGTCCACCGCGTCCGAGGAGGCGGCCGTCGTGGTCGTCCCGTCGGCCGCGACGGCCGAGGCGGGGGCCGCCGCGGAGGAGGCGCCCGTCGGGGAAGCCGCCGACGTGACGGCTCCGGCCGGGAAGGCTGCCCGCACGGTGGCGAAGAAGGCCACGGTGAAGAAGGCCGCCACGAAGAAGACGGCGGCCACCAAGGCCACCGCCACCAAGGCCACCGCCAAGAAGGCGACGGCGAAGAAGGCGACCGCGGCCAAGGCGACCGCAGCCAAGACGACCGCGGCCAAGACGACTGCCGCCAAGACGACGGCGAAGAAGACGACGGCGAAGAAGGCGACGGTGAAGAAGACCGTGGCGAAGAAGACCGCGGCGGCCGAACAGCAGTCTCCGCCGTCCGTGTCGAGCACCACCGACGGGGAGTGACGTCGGACCGTACGAGGATTGTGATCCGCCCCCGGCCTTGCCGGGGGCGGATTGCTTTTGTCCCGGCCCTTGGCTGTCACACAAGAATCGAAGGGGTGAATGGCCGACGAATCGAAGATCTCGAGTCAGAGATATAATTCGACTTAAGGATAGCGTTAAATTTGGACAAATGGGAACTTTTTCCCTGCGTAAGCAGAGTATTGGGGCGTAAGAAGTGAAGGCTCTCGTGCTTTCCGGGGGAGCGGGGACCCGTCTCCGTCCCATCACCCACACCTCGGCCAAACAGCTGGTGCCCGTCGCCAACAAGCCTGTGCTCTTCTACGGCCTGGAAGCACTCGCCGAAGCCGGGATCAGCGAGGTCGGGATCATCGTCGGTGACACCGCGGACGAGATCCGTGAGGCGGTGGGGGACGGCTCCCGCTTCGGGCTCGAGGTCACCTACATCCCCCAGGAAGCCCCCCTGGGGCTGGCGCACGCCGTGCTCATCGCCCAGGACTTCCTCGGCGACGACGACTTCGTCATGTATCTCGGCGACAACTTCATCGTCGGTGGCATCACCGGACTGGTGGAGGAGTTCCGGACCGAGCGGCCCGACGCGCAGATCCTGCTGACCAAGGTCCCCAACCCCACCTCCTTCGGCGTCGCCGAACTCGGCGGAGACGGCCGGGTGGTGAATCTGGAGGAGAAGCCGAAGCAGCCGAAGAGCGATCTGGCTCTCGTCGGCGTCTACCTGTTCACCCCGGCCGTACACGAGGCAGTCCGCTCCATCGAGCCCTCCTGGCGCGGCGAGCTGGAGATCACGCACGCCATCCAGTGGCTGATCGACGAGAAGCGGGACGTCCGCTCCACCACGATCTCCGGATACTGGAAGGACACCGGCAACGTCACCGACATGCTGGAGGTCAACCGGTCCCTCCTGGAGACCCTGGAGCCGCACAACGCGGGCATGGTGGACAAGGCCAGTGAGATCATCGGCCGGGTGCGCATCGAGGAGGGCGCGCGCGTCCACGGGAGCCGGATCGTCGGGCCCGCGGTCATCGGCGCGGGTACGGTGGTCAACGACGCGTACATCGGCCCTTTCACCTCGGTGTCCGAGGACTGTCGGATCGAGGACAGCGAAATCGAGTACTCCATCGTTCTGCGGGGCTCGTCCGTGACCGGTGTGCGCCGGGTGGAGGCCTCGCTCATCGGGCGCCATGTCGAGGTCACGCCCGCTCCCCGTAACCCCAAGGCCCACCGGCTCGTGCTCGGTGATCACAGCAAGGTGCAGATCTCCTCATGACGGCCCCTTCCTCCCAAGCTTCCCCGGCCCGGATCCTGGTGACCGGCGGCGCCGGCTTCATCGGCTCGCACTACGTCCGTACGCTGCTGGGCCCCCAGGGCCCCGGTGATGTCGCGATCACCGTCCTGGACAAACTGACGTACGCGGGCAACCCGGCCAACCTCGACGAGGTGCGTACGCACCCGGGGTTCGCCTTCGTGCAGGGCGACATCTGCGACCCGGAGCCGGTCGGCAAACTGATGGCCGAGCACGACCAGGTCGTGCACTTCGCCGCCGAGTCGCATGTCGACCGTTCCATCGACGGCGGCGCGGAGTTCGTCCGCACGAACGTGGTCGGCACCCACACGCTCATCGACGCCGCGCACCGGACCGGCATCAAGACCTTCGTGCACATCTCCACCGACGAGGTCTACGGCTCGATCGACGAGGGCTCCTGGCCCGAGACCCACCCGCTGCAGCCCAACTCGCCCTACTCCTCGGCGAAGGCCTCCAGCGACCTGATCGCGCTGTCCTACCACCGCACCCACGGCCTGGACGTCCGCGTCACCCGCTGCTCCAACAACTACGGGCACCACCACTTCCCCGAGAAGGTCATCCCGCTCTTCGTCACCAACCTCCTCGACGGCAGGAAGGTCCCGCTGTACGGCGACGGCGGCAACGTCCGCGACTGGCTGCACATCGACGACCACGTCCAGGGCATCGAACTGGTCCGCACCAAGGGCCGCGCGGGCGAGGCCTACAACATCGGCGGCGGCACCGAGCTCTCCAACAAGGAACTCACCGGACTGCTGCTGGAAGCGTGCGGCGCCGACTGGGAGGACAGCGTCGAATACGTCGAGGACCGCAAGGGCCACGACCGCCGCTACTCCGTCGACTGCACGAAGATCCGCGAAGAGCTGGGCTACGAACCGCGCAAGGACTTCCGCGAGGGCCTCGCCGAAACCGTCCAGTGGTACCGGGACAACCGCGACTGGTGGGAGCCGTTGAAGGAGCGGGCGGCGCTGAGCTGACGCGCCTTCACCCCCTGCGGGCCGGGGTCCGCCCTCGCCCCGCGGCCCCCACCCCGCGGCCCCCACCCCCTGCGGGCCCGGGACAAGCTCCAGGCCCGCTCGGGCATATCCGCGGGGCCGGCCCCCGGCGGCGGCCCCGCGCCATCCGGCACAGAGGACAAGAAGAGGGATGAACCCGATGAAGGAACAGGCCGACGCTCCGGCCGGCTGGCTGGTCACCGGGGCGGGCGGCATGCTCGGCCAGGACGTGCTGGCCCGGCTGGCCGCGGCGGGTGCGCAGGCCACCCCCCTCGACCGGACGGCGCTGGACCTCACGGACGCCGACGCCGTACAGCGGACGCTTCAGCGCCACCGGCCCGCCGTGGTCGTCAACTGCGCGGCCTGGACAGCTGTGGACGACGCCGAGACTCACGAGGCCGAGGCGCTCGCGATCAACGGTGACGGCCCGGCCCATCTCGCCGACGCCTGCGCCCGCACCGGCGCCGTCCTGCTCCACGTCTCCACCGACTACGTCTTCGCCGGCGACGCCACCGCGCCGTACGCCGAGGATGCCCCCACCGCCCCGCGCAGCGCCTACGGCCGCACCAAGCTCGCCGGCGAGCAGGCCGTCCTGAAGACTCTCCCGGACAGCGGCTACGTCGTCCGCACCGCCTGGCTTTACGGCACGGGCGGACCCAACTTCGTCCGCACCATGATCGGTCTGGAGGGCCGGCGCGAGACCCTGGACGTCGTGGACGACCAGCGCGGCCAGCCCACCTGGAGTGCCGACCTGGCCGGTCTGCTGCTCGAGCTGGGGCGCGGAGCCCTGGCCGGTACCGCCCCGGCGGGGATCTACCACGGCACCGGCTCCGGCGAGACCACCTGGTACGGCTTCACCCGGGAGATCTTCCGCCTGCTCGGCGCCGACCCGGACCGGGTCCGTCCCACCACCAGCGAGGCATTCGTCCGCCCCGCCCCCCGCCCGGCCTACAGCGTGCTCGGCCACGAGCGCTTCGCCGCCGCCGGCATCGAGCCGCCGCGTGACTGGCGCGCGGCCCTCACCGAGGCGTTCCCGGAGATCCACCGGGTCCACGAGAAGGAGAACCCGGCGTGACAGTCAAGGTCAGCGTCGTCATCGCGGTCTACAACCCGGGCAAGTACGTGGAGGACTGCATCACGGGCCTGCTGCGGCAGAGCCTGCCCCCCGACGAGTTCGAGGTCCTCTTCGTCGACGACGGTTCCACCGACGAGACTCCCGCCCGGCTGGACCGGCTGGCGGCCGAACACCCTCACATCCACGTCATCCACCAGGAGGCCTCCGGCTGGTCCGGCAAGCCCCGCAACACCGGCATCGACGCGGCCAGGGGCGAGTACGTCATGTTCGCCGACCACGACGACTGGCTCGGCGACGAGGCCCTGGAGCGGATGTACGACTACGGCAAGGCGAACGACGCCGACGTGGTCGTGGGAAAGATGGCGGGCATCGGCCGCCCGGTTCCGCAGGAGCTGTTCCGGGTCAACCGGCCGCGCGCGACGGTGGAGAACGCGCCTCTGATCGACAGCCTCACCCCGCACAAGATGTTCCGGCGGGAATTCCTCGAGCAGCACACCATGCGCTTCAAGGAGGGCCGCCGCCGGCTGGAGGACCACGTCTTCGTCGTCGAGGCCTATCTGCGGGCCAAGAACGTCGCTGTCCTCGGCGACTACCTGTGCTACTACCACATCACCCGCGACGACGGCTCCAACGCCGGCTTCCAGCGCTTCGACCCGGCCGGCTACTTCGGCAACCTCCGTGAGGCCCTCGACGTGGTCGAGGAGCTCACCGAGCCCGGCCCGCTGCGCGACAAGCTGTTCAGCCGCTGGCTGCGCAACGAGATGGTCGAGCGGCTGCGCGGCAACCGGCTGCTCAAGCTCCCCGAGGACTACGCCGAGGAGCTGTACCGCGAGATCCGCGGTGTGATCACCGAGCGGTTCGGGCCGGGCGTCTTCGCCAGGGTCGCCCCCACACAGCGGGTGGTGGCCGGACTGGTCGCCGCCGGCCACTACCAGGACGTCCGCGCCCTCGCCCACTGGGAGGCCGGGATCAAGCCCACCGGCACCCTGGACTCTCTGGCCTGGGAGGGCGGCGCCCTGAACATCGGATTCACCTCCGAGTACCAGGTCGACGGCGAGCCGATGACCTTCCGCCGGGAGGACGAGCGCGACCTGCTCGGCCTGCCGCTGTCCGACAAGGCGCTCGAGGCGCTGGCCGGCCAGGGCATCGCCCTGGACGCCCCGGTCGACAAGAGCGACGTGGACCTGGTGGTCCGCCACCGCGAGAACGCCGTGCAGTACTACCTCCCGGTCGAGTGCGAACCGCACCGCCTGGACGCGGAGGACGGCTCCTTCCGCCAGCGGATCACCGCGCGCGCCGTTCTCGACCCGGAGACCGCGGCCGCGGGCAAGCCCCTGGACAAGGGCATCTGGGACCTGCACCTGCGCATCAAGTCCTGCGGCTGGAGCAAGGAGACCCGGCTCGGCGCGGTACGCGGCGAGGACGTGGAGGCCGGACGGCTGGCCGCACTCACCGGTGAGCCGAGGCGGCTGGTCCTGCCGTACTGGACCGACGGGCCGGGCAACCTCTCCCTCGACGTCGACCAGCACACCAACAAGCTGGAGCGCGAGGCGGTGTCCCTGATGGACCCGGCCGGGGCCGTGGTCGAGGGCTCCGCCGTACGGCTGCCGCTGCCGCTGCACGTCGCGGCGGACGCCGGGGACCCGGTGCAGCTCCGCTTCGAGCGCAAGAACGTGGGCAAGTTCCCGGCCGACGCCGAGGTGTCCGGCCGCACCGTGAGCGCCACGCTGCCGCTGGAGAAGCTCACCGGGAAGCGCTGGGCCGTCCGGATCGGCGTGCCGTCCGCCGGCCGCGGCGAGGCGAAATGGACCCGGCTCCCGGTCGACGTGGTGGTCTCCGACGACGGCACCGCCCGGGTGATCGACCGGCACACCCCGCCGGCCGGGACCGCCTCGGGGAAGCCGGACCCGATGCCGTCCGCGCAGCCCCGCCCCCTGTGGCGTCGGGCCGCCGGGCGCATCAAGCGTTCACTGACGAACCAGCAGAAGAAGAACTGAGGACCCCTCCGATGCGACCCCTTTCCCTCTCCGGCGCCTGGGTGCACGAGCCGAAGATCTTCCCCGACGGCCGGGGCAGCTTCCACGAGTGGTTCAAGGCCCCGGTCTTCACCGAGACGGCCGGCCACGCGTTCACGCTTGCCCAGGCCAACATGTCCGTCTCCAGCCGGGGCACTCTGCGCGGTATCCACTTCGCCGACGTGCCGCCCGGCCAGGCCAAGTACGTCAAGTGCGTGCGCGGCGCGGTCCTCGACGTGATCGTGGACATCCGGGACGGCTCGCCCACCTTCGGCCAGTGGGAGGCGGTCCGCCTGGACGATCAGGACCATCACGCGGTCTACCTCTCCGAGGGCCTCGGCCACGGCTTCATGGCGCTCACCGAGGACGCCACCGTGATCTACCTCTGCTCCGAGGGGTACGCACCCGAGCGCGAGCACGGCATCCACCCGCTCGACCCGGCGATCGGCATCGACTGGCCCGAGGACCTCACGCCGCTGCTCTCCGCCAAGGACGAGCAGGCGCCCACCCTGGCCGAGGCCCGGGAGCAGGGCCTGCTGCCCTCCTACGAGGAATGCGTGGCCTACCGGGAGAGCCTCGGCGGCTGAACCGGCTGAACCGGCTGAACCGGCTGAACCGGCTGAACCGGCTGAACCGGCTGAACCGGCTGAACCGGCCGGACCGGGCCCGCCCCGGCCGGTTCGACCCGTTCGGCCGGGGCCTGTGACCTCGACCGTCGGCGTGTTCACCGGGACCGCCGCATTCCCGTAAACCTCTTCCTCCCGGGTGCGTGGACCGGCTCGGGAGAGCGGGTCGGACCTCACTTCCCCGGCGGGAAGACGGGTCCGCCTTTCGCGTGCCGACCGGGAAACGCGTACGCACGTACACCGGACTGCCTCTGGAGACACCCCGCGTGACCACCTGGGCATGGCCCACGGCCCGCGTCGGATCGAGGCCGCGCTGAAGTCGGGCCGGCCGGTGCTCGCCCAGGTGACGAAGGATCCGATCGGGCACAAGGGTGCCCGTCCGACCAGCCAGGTCTCCCTGCCGGGCCGCTACCTCGTGTACGTTCCCGAGGGCTCGATGACCGGCATCAGCCGCAAGCTGCCGGACACGGAGCGGGCCCGGCTGAAGACCATCCTCAAGAAGGTCGTTCCCGAGGACGCGGGCGTCATCGTGCGTACCGCCGCCGAGGGCGCGAGCGAGGACGAGCTGCGCCGTGACGTCGAGCGGCCGCGGATCACCGCCTGAGTCCGTGCCGTGAACCGTCGGCCCGTCGCGGCGGACACGGCTACGACGCGTGCGCGGCCTTCACCGGCGGGCGGCCTGGTGCGCCATGTCGACCCCGTCAGCCCCGTTGTCCCTGACGGCTTTGGCGCGCCCGGCCGACGGGGGAGCGGTCGTCGCTGTCGTGCAGTTCGGACAGATGCCGCGGTACGTCAGCTCGACGTCGGAGACCGCGTATCCGAAGCGTTCCGACTCCGGGAGGGCCGAGAGGGCGTTGCCCGTCGGGTGCACGTCGCGGATCGTTCCACAGCGGTCGCAGAGCAGGTGGTGATGGGGGCGGTGCGCGTTCGGGTCGTAGCGCGTGGCGCGGTGGTCGGTCGAGACCTCGAGGAGCTCGCCCAGGGACACCAGTTCGCCCAGGGTGTTGTAGACCGTCGCCCGGGAGATCTCGGGCAGCCGCTCCGTCGCCCGCGCGTGCACCTCGTCGGCGGTCAGGTGGATGTGGTCTCCGGCGAGGACCTCGGCGACGACACGCCGCTGTGCGGTCAGGCGCCAGCCACGTTCCCGAAGCCTCTTCAAGAGATCACTCATGCACGTCACCCTAACCAGCGATGGAACCCAGCTCAAGAACAGGTATGGTTCTAAAGACTGCCTTGACTTAGACCTTGTCCAACGTAGGGTATGCGATGAGAGCCGCGGAGCGGCTTGCGCGGATACTCGGACGGCCCGGACCGCAGGCCTTGATTCCCAGCGAAGAACCACTCACCGAGGAGCGAGCTTTGACCGAGAACAACCAGAAGCCGTTGACGACGGCCGCCGGCGCGCCGGTTGCCGACAACCAGAACTCCCTGACGGCCGGTCCGCGCGGTCCGATGCTCCTGCAGGACGTGTGGTTCCTGGAGAAGCTCGCGCACTTCGACCGTGAGGTCATCCCGGAGCGCCGGATGCACGCCAAGGGCTCGGGCGCCTTCGGTACGTTCACGGTGACCCACGACATCACGCGCTACACCAGCGCGAAGATCTTCTCCGAGATCGGCAAGAAGACCGAGATGTTCGCGCGGTTCTCCACCGTCGCCGGTGAGCGCGGCGCGGCCGACGCCGAGCGCGACATCCGCGGCTTCGCCCTGAAGTTCTACACGGACGAGGGCAACTGGGACCTGGTCGGCAACAACACCCCGGTCTTCTTCTTCCGCGACCCGCTGAAGTTCCCGGACCTCAACCGCGCGGTGAAGCGCGACCCGCGCACCAACCTCCGCGACGCCGAGAACAACTGGGACTTCTGGACCAACCTCCCCGAGGCCCTGCACCAGATCACGATCGTGATGTCCGAGCGCGGCATCCCCGCCTCGTACCGGCACATGCACGGCTTCGGCTCGCACACCTACAGCCTGATCAACGCCGAGGGCGAGCGGTTCTGGGTCAAGTTCCACCACCGCACCCAGCAGGGCATCAAGAACCTCACCGACGCCGAGGCCGAGGCCCTCGTCGGCAAGGACCGCGAGTCCCACCAGCGCGACCTCTACGACGCGATCGAGAACGGCGACTCCCCGAAGTGGAAGCTGTTCGTCCAGGTCATGCCGGAGGCCGACGCGGAGAACTACCGCTTCCACCCCTTCGACCTCACCAAGGTCTGGTCGAAGAAGGACTACCCGCTGATCGAGGTCGGCGAGTGGGAGCTCAACCGCAACCCCGAGAACTACTTCGCGGACGTCGAGCAGGTCGCCTTCACCCCGGCGAACGTGGTTCCGGGCATCAGCTACTCGCCCGACAAGATGCTGCAGGGCCGGCTGTTCTCCTACGGCGACGCCCAGCGCTACCGCCTCGGTGTGAACCACCACCAGATCCCCGTCAACGCCGCGAAGAACCCGGTGAACACCTACCACCGCGACGGCGGCATGCGGGTCGACGGCAACCAGGGGTCCACCCCGGGCATCGAGCCCAACTCGTACGGACGCTGGCAGGAGCAGCCGGCCTACCGCGAGCCGAGCCAGGCCGTGGGCGCCGTCGCCGACCGGTTCAACTTCCGCGAGGACGACGACAACTACTTCGAGCAGCCCGGCAACCTGTTCCGCCTGATGAGCCCCGAGCAGCAGCAGGTTCTCTTCGAGAACACGGCGCGCGCCATCAACGGCGCCTCGGAGCAGACCGTCGAACGGCACATCGCCAACTGCACCCAGGCCGACCCGGCCTACGGCGAAGGCGTCCGCAAGGCGATCGAGGCCCTGGCCGCCGGCAGCCTCTGAGTCCGGCCGCTCAAGGGGGCCAGGCGGTACGCCCCCGCACCGTGCCCGGCGCGGACCACACAGTGGTCCGCGCCGGGCACGGCGCAGTCACCGCCCGACGCCCCCAGGGGCACGACCGGCACAACCGCTCGAGCAGCAGTACCGCTCGACCAGTACAACCGCTCGACCAGCACGACCGCTCGATCAGGAGAGATGCGCATGAGCAGGGACGGTCTGACACCTGAGCAGACGGAGCGCGTCGTGGCCCTCGCCATGGATCTGGCCCGCGAGGGCAGCACCGAGCAGGTGGTGGAGTTCGTGGAGCACGGGCTGCCGGTGGACGTGACCGACGCGGCCGGCAACACCCTGCTGATGCTCGCCGCCTATCACGGCCACGCCGACACCGTGCGGACTCTGATCCGGCTCGGCGCCGACCCGGATCTGCGTAACGCCCGGGACCAGACCCCCATCGCCGGCGCCCTGTTCAAGGGCGCGGACGAGGTGGTCGGGGTACTGCGGGAGGCCGGTGCGGATCTGGACTCCGGCACGCCGACCGCGCGGGTCGCGGCGACCATGTTCGGGCGCGCCCACCTGCTCGGGAGCTGACCCGCCGGGCGGGACCCCGTCCACCGGGCGCCCGTCACCGTCACCGGTGGTTCGGGCCCGGTTTGACCCCTTGGGGCCACGCACCGTAACCTTGACCGTCGGCGTGTCCATCGGGACCGCCACATCCCCGTAAACCTTTTCCTCCCGGGTGCATGGACTGGCTCGGGAGAGGTTGCCCGTGTGTCTGTTGGGCAGCTGGCCTGCGGGGTGCCGTTCTTCGATTGAGAGTGAGATCCGCGTGTACGCCATCGTGCGCAGCGGTGGTCGCCAGCACAAGGTTGCTGTCGGCGACATCGTTGAGGTTGACAAGATTTCCACGGGCAAGGTCGGCGACACGGTCGAGCTCTCGACCCTGCTCGTCGTTGACGGCGACGCCGTGACCAGCGACCCGTGGGTGCTGGCCGGTATCAAGGTCCAGGCCGAGATCGTGGACCACCACAAGGGCCAGAAGATCGACATTCTGCGCTACAAGAACAAGACCGGCTACCGCCGTCGTCAGGGCCACCGCCAGCAGTACACGGCGATCAAGGTCACTGAGATCCCCGCGGCTGCGAAGTAAGGGACTGAGGAGAGATGGCACACAAGAAGGGCGCATCGTCCACCCGGAACGGTCGCGACTCCAATGCCCAGCGGCTCGGCGTGAAGCGCTTCGGCGGTCAGGCCGTCAACGCGGGTGAGATCCTCGTCCGTCAGCGTGGCACCCACTTCCACCCGGGCGCCGGCGTCGGCCGTGGTGGCGACGACACGCTGTTCGCGCTGGAGGCCGGTGCGGTGCAGTTCGGCACCCACCGTGGCCGCAAGGTCGTGAACATCGTTCCGGTCGCCTGATCGGAAACTTTCGCGAGGCGGACCTCACTTCCCTGGCGGGAAGGTGGGTCCGCCTTTCGCGTGTTAACCAGGAAACACCTACGCACGTACACCTCACTGCCTCTGGAGGCACCCCACATGACCACCTTCGTGGACCGCGTCGAGCTGCATGTCGCCGCGGGTAGCGGAGGTCACGGCTGTGCCTCCGTTCACCGTGAGAAGTTCAAGCCCCTGGGCGGACCCGATGGCGGCAACGGCGGGCGGGGCGGCGATGTGATCCTCACCGTCGACCAGTCCGTGACCACACTGCTCGACTACCACCACTCCCCGCACCGCAAGGCCACCAGTGGCAAGCCCGGCGAGGGCGGCAACCGCAGCGGCAAGGACGGCCAGGACCTGGTCCTGCCGGTGCCGGACGGGACCGTCGTCCTGGACAAGGCGGGCAATGTGCTCGCCGACCTGGTGGGGCACGGGACCTCGTACATCGCCGCACAGGGCGGCCGGGGCGGGCTCGGGAACGCCGCCCTCGCCTCCGCGCGGCGCAAGGCGCCCGGGTTCGCGCTGCTCGGCGTGCCGGGAGACCTGCGGGAGATCGGCCTGGAGCTGAAGACCGTCGCCGACGTGGCGCTGGTCGGCTACCCGAGTGCGGGCAAGTCCTCGCTGATCTCCGTGCTCTCCGCCGCCAAGCCGAAGATCGCCGACTACCCGTTCACCACCCTGGTGCCCAACCTGGGTGTCGTCACCGCCGGTTCGACCGTCTACACCATCGCCGACGTGCCGGGGCTCATCCCGGGCGCCAGCCAGGGCAAGGGGCTCGGGCTCGAGTTCCTGCGGCACGTGGAGCGGTGCAGTGTGCTCGTGCACGTGCTGGACACGGCGACGCTGGAGTCCGACCGCGACCCCGTCTCCGACCTCGACATCATCGAGGAGGAGTTGCGGCAGTACGGCGGCCTCGACAACCGGCCCCGCCTCGTCGTCCTCAACAAGACCGACGTGCCGGACGGCAGGGACCTCGCCGAGATGGTGCGGCCGGACCTGGAGGCACGCGGCTACCGCGTCTTCGCGGTGTCCGCCGTCGCCCACCTCGGGCTGCGGGAACTGTCGTTCGCACTGGCCCAGCTGGTGGCCGAGGCGCGGGCAGCCCGCCCGAAGGAGGATTCGACGCGCATCGTCATCCGGCCCAAGGCCGTGGACGACGCCGGGTTCACCGTCACCCGCGAGGACGAAGGACTGTTCCGGGTACGTGGCGAGAAGCCCGAACGCTGGGTCCGCCAGACCGACTTCAACAACGACGAGGCCGTCGGCTACCTCGCCGACCGGCTCAACCGGCTCGGTGTGGAAGCGGCGCTGATGAAGGCCGGAGCCCGCACCGGCGACGGTGTCGCCATCGGCCCCGAGGACAATGCCGTCGTCTTCGACTGGGAGCCGACGGTGACCGCCGGTGCGGAGATGCTCGGCCGGCGCGGCGAGGACCACCGCTTCGAGGAGCCCCGCCCGGCCGCCCAGCGCCGCCGCGACCGGCAGGCCGAACGGGACGAGGTCAAGCAGGAGTACGACGAGTTCGACCCGTTCCGCGACAAGTCGTAAGCCCTGCAGGGTCCCTGCAGAGCTTGTAGGCACTGTGGAGAACCCCGGGACGGTTCCGGCGGCGGATCCCTGTCCGCCGTCCGCCGCTCACTTCCAGGACCCGCCCAGGCAACGGGACGTTCCCGTGCCGGGGCGGGTTTCCTTTTGTCTGCTTTCTTGTCATGTACGCACCTCGCTGGGTTCAGGGCGCGGACCTTCCGGACCGAAAGCTTCCCAGTGTCCACGTCGCATGCGAGGCAGGGGAGTCCACCTATGTCCGGAGCAGTGTCACCCGACCGCCGCCGCGTTCTGACCGCCGGTGCCGCCGCGCTCGGCGCAGCGGCCTCCGCCCAGCTGTGGCTGCCGGCCACGGCTCGCGCGGCGGAGCGGAAACCGTTGCCCGACGGGGTGTTCAGCCTGGGAGTCGCCTCCGGCGACCCTCCCCCACTGCCTTGAAGGCGTGGGGGGACCCCCACCCGGACGGGATCGTGCTGTGGACCCGGCTCGCCCCCGACCCCCTGAACGGCGGGGGCATGCCGGACCGCGCGGTACCCGTCGAGTGGCGGATCGCCGAGGACTCCCGCTTCAGGAGGACCGTCCGCCGGGGCACCGCCTGGGCCCGGCCCGCCTACGGCCACAGCGTCCACATCGACGTACGCGGGCTGCGCCCGGACAAGCGGTACTGGTACCGCTTCCGCGCCGACGGACAGCTCTCACGGGTCGGCCGCACCCGCACCGCGCCCCCCGCGCAGAGCGCGGGCGGCCACCTGAGGGTCGCGCTCGCCTCCTGCCAGAACTGGCAGCACGGCTACTTCACGCCGTACGCCGACATGCTGCAGCAGGACCCGGACGTCGTCGTGTTCGTCGGCGACTCCATCTACGAGTCCAACCCGTCGGCGACCGGCGTACGCCGTCACGAGGGCAGCGGGGAGCCGTACAGCCTGACCCAGTACCGCAACCGGTACGCCCAGTACCGCTCGGACCCGGACCTCGCGGCGATGCATGCCAACGCCCCCTTCGTGGTCACCTTCGACGACCACGAGATCGACAACGACTTCGCCGGCGAGATCCCGCAGGACCCCGGCAAGCAGCCGCACGACGCGTTCACGGCCCGGCTGACCGCGGGCTACCGGGCGTACTACGAGCACATGCCGGTCCGCGCGAGCGCCGTCCCCGACGGCCCGCACATCCGGATGCACCGCCGGCTGGAGTTCGGCCGGCTCGCCCGGCTCAACGTGCTGGACACCCGGCAGTACCGCAGCGACCAGGCGACCAGCCAGGAGGGCGCCCAGGACCCGTCGCTGACCATGCTCGGCGCCGCGCAGAAGCGGTGGCTGGTCGACGGACTGCGCCACTCGCCCGCCCGCTGGAACCTGATCGCCTCGCAGATCATGATGGCCGAGACCGACCTCCAGGCCGGTGAGGGCAAGCTCTGGTTCTACGACGCCTGGGACGGCTACCAGGCCGAACGCAATGCGCTGCTCCAGGAGTTCCGGCGGGTGAGCAACCCCGTCGTGCTCACCGGAGACCGCCATCTGACGATGATCAGCGACCTCAGGGAGGACTTCGCCAACCCGTCCTCCGCGGTCGTGGGCGCCGAGTTCGTCGGTACGTCCATCTCCAGCAACGGCGACCAGGACCAGGCCGCCTTTCGCGAGCAGTGGGACCCGCGGCGCGCGGACAACCCGCACTGGAAGCTGCTCGACGCCCACCGCGGCTACCACCTGTTCGACATCCGCGCAGGCGGCATCGACGCGCGGGTGCGGGTGGTGGACACCGTGGTGAAGCCGCAGGCCACGCCCCGTACGCTGGCGCGGCTGCGGGTGGAGGCGGGCCGCCCCGGCGTCCACGTGGTGTGACGGCCGACTGACGGACGGCCCTCAGCCGTCGGGCCGCCACTCGACGAGAGCGGCGCCCGGGACCGACATGGTCCCGGGCGCCGCTCCGTTTTCCTCACCGATACCGAAAAGTCGCCGAATCTTTATAGGGAATTCTTCGGTAAAGGGTGGACGGACAAGATGAATTTCCTGTTGTCGGGCGCTTCCCCCTTTACTGCACCCCGAATATGAAGAAAAGGTGCAGCCCTGCCTTGCGGGCCGTGAAGATCCATACCCTCCAGAAGGGATCCGGGCTGCCGCTGCGACCGTCGACGTACGCGCGGTCACGGGCTTCCCGCCTGTGCGGTTACTCACAGCGACGATCCGGGCGACCCGGGAACCGTGGTCCGGTCATCAGGGGTCTAAGGTGAATCAAAGGTTGCGCGCACATATGCGATGAAGGGCGCTCACCTTGCATCGCGGTAACCACAAGTGGGACCATTTCGCAGTTCCCTGATGCCCCAAGGTAGGTCACCTGTGTCCCAGTCCATAGCCAAGCCCCGTACCACCGCAGTGATCCTGGCCGGTGGCACCGGTCAGCGGGTGGGTCTTTCGATTCCCAAGCAGCTGCTGAAGATCGCCGGCAAGGCAGTCATCGAGCACACCCTGACCACCTTCGAGAACGCCGACTCGATCGACGACATCATCGTGCTGATGGCGCCGGGCTATGTGCCCGACATCGAGAAGATCGTCGCCAAGGCCGGGCTCAAGAAGGTCACCCGGGTCATCGAGGGCGGCTCGACGCGGAACGAGACCACCGAGCGGGCCATCTCGGCACTCGGCGAGGGCCTGGCCGAGGGCGAGGACCGCAACGTCCTCTTCCACGACGCCGTCCGTCCCCTGCTGTCGCAGCGCGTCATCGACGACTGTGTGAGCGCCCTGGAGCGTTACCAGGCCGTCGACGTGGCCATCCCGTCCGCCGACACCATCATCGTCACGCGGACCCACGGCGACGACGGCGAGTTCATCACCGAGATCCCGGACCGCGCCCGGCTGCGCCGCGGACAGACCCCGCAGGCGTTCAAGCTGTCCACGATCCGCCGTGCCTACGAGGTCGCCGCCGGTGACCCCAACTTCCAGGCCACGGACGACTGCTCGGTCGTGCTCAAGTACCTGCCCGACGTGCCGATCCACGTCGTCGCGGGCGACGAGTACAACATGAAGGTCACCCAGCCGGTCGACGTCTTCATCGCCGACAAGCTGTTCCAGCTCGCCTCCACGGCCACCCCCGAGCAGATGGGGGAGGCCGCCTACCGCGAACTGCTCACCGGCAGGACCGTCGTCGTCTTCGGCGGTTCGTACGGCATCGGCAAGGACATCTGCGAACTCGCCGAGTCCTACGGCGCCACGGTGTACGCGCTCGGCCGCTCCACCACCGGCACCCACGTGGAGAACCCGGAGGAGGTCGACGACGCGCTGTCCAAGGCGTACGCCGAGACGGGCCGCATCGACTACGTCGTCAACACGGCCGGTGTGCTGCGCATCGGGAAGCTGGCCGAGACCGACAACGCCACCATCGAGGAGGCGCTGAAGGTCAACTACCTGGCACCCGTGCAGATCGCCCGGTCGGCCTACAAGTACCTCGCCGAGAGCAAGGGCCAGCTGCTGCTCTACACCTCCAGCAGCTACACCCGGGGGCGCGCCGAGTACAGCCTCTACTCCTCCACCAAGGCCGCGATGGTGAACCTCACCCAGGCGCTGGCCGACGAGTGGGCCGGCGAAGCCGTCCGCGTCAACTGCGTCAACCCGGAGCGCACCGCCACGCCGATGCGGACCAAGGCTTTCGGCCAGGAGCCGGCGGGCAGTCTGCTGTCCTCCGAGGCGGTGGCCCGTACATCTCTGGACGTGCTGCTCTCCGAGCTCACCGGCCATGTCATCGATGTACGGCAGCAGGACCCGACGGCGGGCGCGGCCCGTGCCAGCGGCTTCGAGCAGGCACTCGCGTCGGTGCTGGACCGTCAGGACGGCGTGTAATAATTGGCGGCAAATAGAATCCGGTAATTCAGGCCTCTGCGGCCTCCCGATTACGCAGTTCCTGCGCGGGTGTTCGCGGGGGCCTGAATCCGTCGTCAACGAATTACCCACAGGTACAAACCCGCACTCCCCCTCCAAGAGCAGGTTTCTCCGTTGATATCCACCGCTATTCGCGTCGCCCGGGTGGGCAGCGCGGCCGAGCTGGCCGCGGCGGTCCTCATGATGCTGGGCTTCCCCTGTCTCATGCTGGCCGCGCTCGTCCCGAGCGTGCCCGCCTTCGCCGCAGCGGCCGCCGTGACATACCTGGCGGACCACTATCTGCACCGCAGGGGCAGCTACCTGGTCAACCGCCTCAGCAAGGTGCGGGCGGGCCTGTCGATCCGCTTCCTGATCCGCCAGCTGCTGCTGATCCTGCTGCTGGCCCGGATGTCCCTCGCGGACAACCTGATCTACTACGGGGCGATCGCCTGCTTCATCGCGTTCTACGGCCTTCAGGCCCCGCACGGCGCGCTGACCACACTGATCCGCAACCGCCGGCGCATGCCGGTGGCCACCCGCAACGTGGACCTGGCGTCCCGTATCCGGATCCCGGACGCGCCGCCGCGCGCGCTGACGCACCGCGCCGCGGAGAAGATGCTCCACCTCGACCTGCCGGCGGTCGGCGGCATACTGCTCGCCGTGGCCCTCGACTCGGCCCTCATCGGTTCCGTCGGTATCGGCATCACGGTGGTCCTGGGCCTCGCCTACGTGCTGGCCCTGATGCCCTACGTACGAGGCCGGCGGATACCGCCGAAGGCCGACCAGGTTCTGGTGGCGGTCGACGACTGGCTGCGCGAGTACCGGCCCGAGACGGTGCTGTACTTCTCCGGCTCCAAGGACTCCGTGTACCAGGTCAACAT
The DNA here is from genome assembly GCF_042871645.1 of Streptomyces sp. NPDC005774. Taxonomy (NCBI): domain Bacteria; kingdom Bacillati; phylum Actinomycetota; class Actinomycetes; order Kitasatosporales; family Streptomycetaceae; genus Streptomyces; species Streptomyces sp. NPDC005774. Next base: position 228,474 of record NZ_JBIAIV010000004.1, read on the forward strand.
GTGGCTGGAGACCATGGAGCAGCTGGACACCCGGCCGCTGGTCATCCTGCGCGAGCGGGCCATACTGACCAGCCTGGCCCCCACCACGGTGCCGGTCATCTGCGTGCCCGGAGGGGTGCACCTGATGAACCTGGACCTGTCCACGGTGCGGGTCGCGCTGTACGCGGCGAACGTCGGAAAGAACATCCACCTGCTGCGCGTACCGACCATGAAGCACGTCTTCGTCGGGCACGGCGACAGTGACAAGATCGCCAGCGTCAACCCGTTCAGCAAGGTCTACGACGAGGTGTGGACGGCCGGCCGCGCGGGCCGCGACCGTTATGCCATCGCCGACGTCGGCGTCCGTGACGACGACATCGTCGAGGTCGGCCGTCCGCAGCTGGCCCCCATCGAGACCTGGCAGGCCACGGCCGCGGGCTCCGTCGTAGAGCACCGCCCGACGGTGCTGTACGCCCCCACCTGGGAGGGCTGGGACGACAACCCGGGCAACACCTCGCTCCTGCTGGCCGGCGAGAACATCGTGAAGCGGCTGATCGCGGCCGACCCCGCGGTCCGCGTCCTCTACAAGCCGCACCCCTTCACCGGCACCCGCAGCGCGCAGGCCAAGGCCGCCCACCAGCGGGTCACCGCGCTGATCGAGCAGGCCGCGGCCGAGCGCGCCGCCGATGCCCGTTTCACCGTCGACACGGCGGCGCAGGACCGGGCGCGGGCCGAGCTGGCCCGTATCGAGGCCCGGCTGGCCGACCTGGAAGGCTCCGCCGACAAGAGGGACGAGGCCGAGGCCAGCCGCGACGGCGTGATCGACGTGGCGCTGCACGAGGAGACCGCCCGGCTGCGCGCCGAGTGGAACACCGCGTACTGGAGCTCCTTCCCCGACTGGGAGCACCGCGTCATCATGGGGGCCCAGCCGCGCCTGTACGACTGCTTCAACGTGTCCGACGCGATGGTCTCCGACATCTCCAGCGTGGTCTCCGACTTCATCGCCAGCGGCAAGCCGTACGCGGTCACCGACTCCGCCGGGCTGGGGACGGAGGAGTTCAAGCGGCAGAACACGGCGGTGCGCGCCGCGGTGGTCCTGTCCAACGACGCGGCCGGGCTGGCCGAGCTGCTCGAGGCGGTCCGCGACCCGCAGGCCGATCCGCTGGCGGGGGAGCGGGGCGAGCTCAAGCGCTACCTGCTGGGCCCGGACGAGCCGACCTCCATCGACCAGTTCAACGCGGCGGTCGCACAGCTCGCCCGGAAGGCCGAGACGCGCAACCTCGGCCAGGAGTCCCGGACCGCGGTCGGCGACCCGGGCGTGGAGCCGGCGGACGCGCTGCCCGCCCAGGCGGCGTCGGTGACCGGCGAGACGGACGGTACCGGAGCGAACTGACCGGCGCCGGACACCCGGATACCTGACAGGGCTCGGCCCCCGAGGAGCAACTCCTCGGGGGCCGAGCCCTTTTGTACGGGCAGCCGTTGGCCGAGTCCCCCCAATACCCTTGTGGTGTAGGCCACTTGAACGGGGGTTTGAGGCAACCTCCCGCTTCGAACACCCGTCTAACCGAGTAGCGAATGAGGCGATACAGAGGGAAATATCCCACAACAAGGGGGAAACGTGACCGTGGCGCAGCCTGACGTCACCGTGGTCATCGGGGCGTACGAAGCGATGCCGTACCTGGTCGAGTGCCTCGCCTCCGTGGAGGCGCAGACCATCGGTCCGGAGCGCATCGAGGTCGTCGCCGTCGACGACGGCTCGACGGACGGCACGGGGGAGTATCTGGCGGAGTTCGCGGAGCGTGCGCCCCTGCGCGTCACCGTGATCCGGCAGGCGAACTCGGGCGGCCCCAGCGGCCCGCGCAACGTCGGCCTGGAGAAGGCCCGCGGGCGGTACGTCTTCTTCCTGGACGCCGACGACCGGCTGGGCCCCGAGGCCCTCGAGCGGATGGTCGCCATGGCGGACCGGGCCGGCACGGATGTCGTCCTGGGGCGGATCGAGGGCGTCAACCGTGGCGCCCCGAAGTCGATGTGGGGCCGCACGCTGGAGCGCACCGACGTGCACTCCTCCAACATCATGTACACGCTCAGCGCGCAGAAGCTGTTCCGCCGCGCCCTGCTGGACCGGCACGGCCTGCGGTTCGACGAGTCGCTCTACACCGGCGAGGACGCGCTGTTCACCATGGAGGCGTATCTCAGGGCGGACGGCGTCTCCGTGGTCGCCGACCACACCTGCTACTACCTGGTGGGCCGCGACGACGGCAAGCACGTGACCAAGAGCGGGAGCTACGCCCTGCGGTTCGATTCCGCCCGACTCCTCATGAACCTGATCACCGGCCTCGTCCCGGAGGGCCCCCGGCGTGACAGGCTGATGGTGCGGCCCTTCACCATCACCCTGCTCCCGCAGTTCGGCCCCGGATTCCTCAAGGACGGCGACCGGGTGCGGCGGCGCAAGCTGGAGCTGGCGAAGCCGCTGACGGACGCCCACTGGACCGAGGGCGTCGCCCGGCACCTGAAGGTCGAGGAACGGCTGCGGCTGCACCTGGTGGCCGAACAGCAGCTCGAACTCCTCACCGAAGCAGTGAAGTTCACAGCATCGAAGAAGCAGGCGCCGCCCCTCCTGGAACGGCGGGGCCGACGCCTCTACCTCGTGTATCCGCACTTCCGTGACCGGGCGGCGGGCATCCCCGACTCCGTCTACCTCGCCGCGCCCCGCGAGGCCCGCGGCTTCCCCGGCTACCGGGAGGGCGGCACGACCACCGTCCTGCGCCGCGCCGCCCGCAGGGTCCGCCGTCTGCTGGTCTCCGCCGAGAAGGTCACCCCGGAGGTACCGACCGTGACGGCGGCGTGACGGGCCTCGTCGCAACTGTGTCGGCTGCGGTGCCGGAGTGCGTGCCGGCACCCGGGGCGGCGTCGGAGTCCCTACGGGGACCGGGCAGGTCCTCCGCGAGCTGCTGCGGTCGCGGATGCCGTGCCCCGGCCTGGTCACTGTGTGCCCTGTTGTTCAGGGCCGCCGCGGACAGGTCGCTCAGGGCCGCGTTGCAGCGCTCCTGTGACGTCGGCTCGTCGGGGCCCAGTAGTCGCAGCTTCAATTCCATACGGGCGTCCGTCAGTTCGTCCTTCTCCGGGTGCCGGACCGCCTCCAGCAGCACCGGCACCCCGCCCGCGTCCGGGGTCAGCACGGTCGCCGCCGCCACCGTCGGGAACGCGGCGCGGAAGGCGTCCTCGGACAGCCCGCTGGTGTTTGCCACCGCGTACGGTTTGCCGCTGGCCAGGAAGTCGCTGATGACGCTGGACACATCGCTGATCAGCAGGTCGGCGATGTTGAAGCAGGCGTACAGGGCGGGCCGTACGCCCGTGACGATCTGGTGCTCCGCCTCCGGCAGTGACGCCCGGTACGCCTCCTCCCAGGCAGCCGTGGCCCTCGCCACCGCCTCGGCCCGGCCGGGCGGCGGGACGGACTGAGCCAGCATCCGCTCCAGATGGTCGGCGCCCTCCCGGACCCCGGCCGCCGTGAGCCGGTCCAGCTCGGCCGTGAGCCGGTCCAGCCCCGAGGCGGATCGTGCAGGTCCCGCAGGCCCCGCGGGTGTGGCGGGCCGCTCCCGGTTCGCCGCCCGGATCAGCTCCTGGATACGGCGGTCGGCGGCGCCCGCCGCGGGTTCCACCGAGCCGGTCAGCGGGTGCGGCTTGTACAGCAGTCGCACACCCGGGTCCGCGAGCAGCGCCCGTACGAGGTTCTCCCCGGCCATGACCACCGAGGTGTTGCCCGGGTTGCCGTCCCAGCCCTCCCAGGTCGGCGCGTACAGCACGGTGGTCCGGGCGTCGGCCGCCGGCGGGCCCGACCAGGGGCGTACGGCGTCCAGTTGGGGACGGCCGATCTCCACCACGTCCTTGTCCTCGACGCCGACCCCGGCCCGCGCGTACCGTTCACGCGCCTCGGGACCGGCCACCCACACCTCGTCGTAGGCCTTCGCATACGGGTTGCAGGACGACAGCTTGTCGCTCTCTCCGTGGTTGACGAAGGCATGCTTGATCGTGGGGATGCGCAGCACCTGCGAGGTCTTGCCGGAGTTCGACGGGTGGATGAGCACCCGCAGCGTGGAGTGCTCGAGCCGCATGAGGGTGGACACCTTCGGCAGGCACACGACCGGGATGTCGGTCGCCGCGATCCTCGCCGTCATGAACCGTTCGCGCAGGATGACGACGGGCCGCCCGTCGAGCCTGCTCATCGTTTCCAGCCACATGTTGGCCTGGTAGGCGGAGGACGCCCCGCCGGAGAAGTACAGGCCGACCGTGGGCCGGTAGTCGGCCAGCCAGGCGTCGAACCAGTCGAGCACCTCCTGCTCGCCCGCCGGACGCCGGGAGGGCAGCAGCCGCATCAGCAGGGCGCCCAGGCCCGCCGCCGCGAGCACGACCGACACCGCGATCCCGGCCGCCGCGGGCAAGGACTCCCGGGTCACCGCCGCCGCGGCCAGGCCGGCGGTCGCGGGCAGGCCCAGGAGCAGCAGTCGATGGCCGGGGCGGCGCAGCAGCGCGGCCGGGGCGGGGGGCAGCCGCAGGGCCGAGACGTCGATGTTCCGGGTCAGCACCGGCAGCGTGCGGGTGCGGCGGACCAGCACGGACACTGCCTGGATCGCGCAGTGCAGCGCGTAGAAGGCCAGCAGACCGGCGACGAGCGGAGTGTACTGGGCCTCCCGGTCCTGCTCGGTGAGCCGCAGCAGACCCACCACCAGCAGCAGGTCCCGCAGCAGATGACGGACGGTGATGTCCGCGTGCGCTTTGACGAACAGTGGCAGCATGCTGGGCTGCCACCGGTACAGGACACCCTCGACCGCCAGGGACACGGCGGTTGCGGCGAGCAGCAGCGGGACGCTCGCGAGCAGGGCTCCGGCGGCCTGCGCCACGACGGCTCCTATGAGAGCGGTGGCGACACACACTTTCAGTGCGGTCCGTCGGTAAGGAAGCCCTGCCGTGAACCACCGGAGGGGAAGAGGTACGTGCACTGCGGTCACTCCAAAGTCGTCACACGAAGGACGTCTGGGGATTAACGTGCACCGACCCCCGGACGACACGGGCGTGTCCACCTGCCGGCCGGACCGTGAACTGCTATGGCCCGTCGCTCCTCCCCGGCAGTCAGGGCCAAGCGGGCATTTCCTTTCAACAGGTCATGGTGATCTGGACGGACACGATGTTGATCCCGGTTCAGGCCGGGCGGTGAGTACGGGGCAGAGGCGGAGCCGTCGGGTCGTAGCCCGACGGGAGCGCTGGGTGGGGCCGCGCCGACAGCATCGACACGTCGGGGATACCGACCGGAGGTGAGATGCCGGCCCGCAGCTCATGCGATGGGCGAACGCGGGAAGACCCGCAGCCGGGGCCTCCTTCGGCCGCCGGTATCTGCCGACCCTTGAGAGGGGCCACTGGCCGGCCAGTGGCGAGTGGAGGGCTCCGTCGCAATCCGAGCGCCTCCATGGAGAAGTTCACTCGCGTGCATCGCGTTGGCATTCCGGGAAGTTCCGCCCGGGAGCGGGAGCCGGAGCCGGAGCCGGAGCCGGAGCCGGAGCCGGAGCGGGAGCGGGAACCGGTAAAGGAAGATCTGTTTCCTGTTCCCTCAAAGGGAATATCGCTGTTCCAGTATCAGGGAATGGCGTCAATATGCGCCTGGGTGTGGACCCGTATGCCTCAGTTCGAGCGCCGGCCGGCACCGTTCCTCTTCTTCTGGGCGCGAGATGAGACTTACGTCCCAGCGCAGATGCCGCGGCGGTGCCGGGAAGGTCCACTCGCGCGCAGCGGCCGATGTCTTGGCCGGGGGTCGTGCATGGATCAGCCTCGTGGGCTTGGCGCTGCACGCGTCGCCTTGGTGTGAGGACCTCATCCGATGTCAATCTGTGCCGTGTGCAGGGGATTGTTCAGGGTTGGCCGCTTTCGGCTTCAGTTGCCTGTCTGTTGTGATGTGTTGCCGTAGCTCCTCGATTCTCATGGGCTCTACACCTCACTTCAGCGTGAGTTCATCTTACTTTCAGTAGCTGATCCGAGTATGTTCACCCATGAACAGGCCCTGGGATGAGGGGAGTTGCCAGGCGTCAGTGAACCGGTGACGCGACTGTGCGCATCTCTTCGGCATGGATCGAATCGGACCGACGGCTGCAGAGGGGTCTCCTGCGGAGCGGTGCCCTTGGCCGATGATTCGGCTGGGTTGCCGGCTCGCGGGGGATTTTTCAGTGTCTCTCCTCGTTCCCTCTCCCCGATAACAGAAGGATGAGCTTTGAGAATTCGCACGTTCGTGACCCCGGCTGTCGTGGACGGTGAAACTGCGGAATCGGCCGATGGTATAGCCGCCATCCTGTTCGACAATGATGATGCAGGCACTGGTCGTGGCAATCTGCTCTGCACCGGCTCGATCATCGCCGAGCGATGGATTCTCACTGCGAAACACTGTTTTGCGGAATCACACGTGAAGCAGGATGCCTCCAAGATTCAGGTCCGCGTCAAGAGTAAGAGTTACAACGACGGCGGCGGCGTGATCCAGGTGGACGACATCAAGTGGCGTACCAATCACGACATCGCGCTCCTCCATCTCACTCGTGATGCGAATTCGGAGCATGTACGCCTGGCGAGCGCCAGCCCTGTCGAGGGCTCCACGAACTACATCTTCGGCTGGGGTACGAGGAGTGGGCCTCAAGGTGCCCCGGCCAAGGAGCTCAGGCGGGCGACCATCACGGTAGCTGACATCGACGACACGGACGGGTACGGCGTGGGGCGAGGTATCCGCAGCGCGAAGGGAAATGGAATCGCGTGCTCCGGTGACTCCGGCGGCCCGCAGTTCAAGCTCGTCGATGGCCTGCGTTACCAGGTCGGCGTGACCTCTGCGGTGTGGGTCAGCGGTAACGCCTGCGTCAGCCCGATGTGGTCCGCGACCGTCCCCACCAGCCTTGACTGGATCAAGGGCGTCGCCGGCCTCTAGCCTCGACCGGTAATGGTCCGCCGGCTTCTCCGGCGGGCCGTCACGGTCGCTCGGGTTCGTGTTGCAGAGGCACTCCGGACCGACCTCGCTGCCCGTCGAAGACCGTCCGGCCATGCGAAGAGCCGGCTCGGACCCGGGCGTACGGTGCACTTCTCCGTGCCCGGCAGTCTTGAGCGGATCAAGGGTGTGATGCGGGACTTCCGACAGTTCTCGCGCGGTCGATGCCCGCTGGAGACCGCAGTGGGCTTTGGAGTACCCCCCTTGTCGTCACAGGAAAGTGAGGCTTACCGCCATTTCCATCTCCGTACACATACTCAGACGCGCCACCATGGCGGCCGTACTCGCCGGTGCCTTTCTTCTGCCGTCCGCTCCGGCCACGGCGGCCCAGCAGGCCGCACCCATCAATACGGGCGCGGTGTTCAACAACCCCAAGGGATCGGCAGCGCAGCAGGACGCGGTGAAGAACCACATCATCGCCGCGATCCACAACACGCAGAGCGGCCGGATGATCCGATCCGCGCTGTACGCGTTGAGAGACCAGGACTACACCGACGCTCTCGTCGACGCCCACCGGCGTGGCGTCACCGTGCGAGTGGTCCTGGACGCCAAGTTCAAGTCCTCCGCGGCCACCCAGAACCTGATCGGGGAACTGGGTACCGACAAGTCCACGGGCTCGTGGGTGCACGTCTGCACGACCGGAGGGGCCTGTATCGCGACGGGGCGCAGCAGCATGATCAACCACAACAAGTTCTTCACCTTCTCGCGCGTGGGGGACGCCGGAGAGGCGGAGGACGTGGTGATCCAGACCTCCGCGAATCAGACCTCGCTCAACACGGAGAAGTACTGGAACAACGCCTACACGGTCGTGGGGAACACCGATCTCTACACCGCCTACCGCGGTTACTTCGACGACCTGGCCGCGATGAGGAAGAACGAGAACTACTTCACGAACGGAAAGGTGGGCACTGAAAAGTACTACTTCTTCCCGCAGAAGACCGGGGACGTCATGGTGGACATCCTCGACAACGTGTCCTGCGCCGGGGCCACGGTGCGGGTGGCGGCCTTGGCCCTGCACAGGGACGCGGTCGCGCAGAAGCTCAGGTCGCTGGCCGACCAGGGCTGCTCCGTACGCATCGTCTACAACGACAGCAACGACGTGAGCAAGCTCTCCGGGCACAGCAATATCGCTCTGCGCCGGCTGAGCACCGCCGACGGGTACCTCGTCCATTCCAAGTACGTGTTGATCGAGGGCGACTACGCCGGGCATCAGGACACGAAATGGACCTTCACCGGATCGCACAACCTGGACGAGTCGTCGCTGCGCGACAACGACGAGGCGATGCTCAGGCTGGAGGGGGCGGGGCCGCACGAAGCGTACCGTCAGAACTTCGAGAGCATGTTCGCCGTTGCGACCCCTGCGGGATGACCGACCGGTCCCGCCGGTCCCGCCGAGGAGCTGATACGCCTCCTTTTCCCTCCCGGGGCCCCGGGAGGGAAAAGGAGGCGTCGTCGTGTCCGGGCCCGACCGGGCAGGAGACAGGCGCTGTTCGCCGTCGGTGGGGAGAGCGCCGGAGCGGCCCCAGGGGCGCGTGCCGACGCGGCCGGTCGCGGAGCCCGACCCGGATCCGCAGTGCGGTCCGCAGCGCGAAACGACGGCGCACCGCATCACCCCCTTCCCGTAGATTTCCCGGTGAGCGATCGATCGACGTGCATCAGACGCGAGGGGACGGCACACCAGGTGGCAGGGGCAAGACAGGCCGTGAGCGAGGCCCGCAGGATCGTCGTCAAGGTCGGATCCTCGTCGCTGACGACCGCGACGGGCGGCCTGGACGCCGACCGGGTCGACGCACTCGTCGACGTGCTCGCGAAGGTACGCAGCGGGGGAGAGCGCGAACTCGTCCTCGTCTCCTCCGGGGCCATCGCCGCCGGACTCGCCCCCCTGGGCCTCGCCCGGCGACCGCGCGACCTCGCCCGCCAGCAGGCCGCCGCCAGTGTCGGCCAGGGGCTGCTGATGGCCCGCTACACCGCCTCCTTCGCCCGCTACGGCGTCCGCGTCGGCCAAGTACTGCTCACCTCCGACGACATGAGCCGCCGCGCCCACCACCGCAACGCCTCCCGCACCCTCGACAAGCTGCTGGCGATGGGTGCCTTCCCGGTCGTCAACGAGAACGACACCGTCGCCACCGACGAGATCCGCTTCGGGGACAACGACCGCCTCGCCGCCCTCGTCGCCCACTTGGTCCACGCCGACCTGCTGGTCCTGCTGTCCGACGTGGACGGCGTGTACGACGGCGACCCCGCCCGGCCCGGCACCTCGCGGATCTCGCTGGTGCGGGGCCCGGAGGACCTCGCCCACGTCGAGATCGGCAGCGCCGGGAAGGCCGGCGTCGGCACCGGCGGCATGGTCACCAAGGTCGAGGCCGCCCGGATCGCCGCCGCCGCGGGCATCCCGGTCGTACTGACCAGCACCGTCCACGCGGGGGACGCCCTCGCCGGCGCGGACACCGGCACCTACTTCCACCCCACCGGCCGGCGCTCCGCCGACCGGCTGCTGTGGCTCCAGCACGCGTCCACCCCCCAGGGCTCGCTCACCCTCGACGACGGCGCGGTGCGCGCGGTCGTCGAGCGCCGCAAGTCGCTGCTGCCGGCCGGGATCGCGGGCGTCGAAGGCGAGTTCAGCGCGGGCGACCCGGTCGAACTGCGGGACCGCGCGGGGCGGCCGGTGGCCCGTGGCCTGGTCAACTTCGACGCCAGGGAGATCCCCCGGCTGATCGGCCGCTCCACCCACGACCTCGCCCGGGATCTCGGCCCCGAGTACGAACGCGAGGTCGTACACAGGGACGATCTGGTGGTCCTGCATCCCTGACGTGCTCCCTGGCCTAAAGTCCAGGGATTCCGGCCTGGGTCGGCTGCCCCTTCCGGGGGCTTCCTGCTCCACCGCGCTGTGCCGGGACTCTCGTCCTGGTCCTACCGGCGCTCCACGAGGCGTTTGGCGTCTCCGCCCGTCCGGCGGCGACGATACGGCGTCCTTCGAACAGGACGTTGCGGGCCGCGTTGTGGTCGCGGTCGTGCACGGTGCCGCACACCCCGCACGTCCACTCGCGGACATGCAGCGGCCTGGGGCCGCCCCTAAATCCGCAGGCCGAGCAGAGCTGGGAGGACGGGAAGGCACGGTCGACCCTGGCGAAGGCACGCCCGTGCAGAGCCGCCTTGTACTCCAGCATGCCGACGAACGCGGACCATCCCGCGTCGTGCACGGACTTGGCCGGCCGGGTCCGTGCGAGCGCATTGTTTCCATGACGGAGATGCGCGCTTGGTCTTTGTGGCGAAGGTGTCGGCGCGGGGTGTTCGACGACGAGACGCTGACGCGCTGCGAAGAGATCATGCGCACGGTGTGCGAGGACCTCGAGGCGGAGCCGAAGGAGCCCACCGGCGGACACGATCACGTCCGCCTCCTGGTGCATCATCCGCCCAAGGTCGCCGTCTCCACGCCGGTCAGCAGCCTCAAGGGCGTCTCCGCTCGCCGGACACGGCTGGGGCACCTCCCGGCCGAAGGCCGGGGGAGAGTTCACCGGCCGCATCAACCGCGCCTTCACGCATGGACACCTGCCCTCGCCCTCATACTTCTCGGCATCCTGCGGAGGGCACCGTCGGCGATCACCCGTCGGTACATCGAGCAGCGGAACCGTCCGTTCCAAAGAGCACGTCAGAGCAGTCCTGAGATGCGCGAAAGCCCCGGCGTGAACGCCGGGGCTTTCACGCAAGATCACCGGTAAATGTGCCGGATCGCGCCCCCCCGCGGTGGACGTTCCGCAAAACCGCCCCACGACGCCCGGCGGCCTGCTCCACTTTGTTCCAGGGAACACATCTGCCCGGCCCCAGGGGCCGGCCTGTGCGTGAAGGAGGCCGTCGTGAGACGAGTACGCCCTGGGACGACGACGTCCCGCGGTGGTGCCGGCTCCCGCGCGGTCGGCGAGGAACGCGCACTGGCCAGTGTCGCGGCGGGCGACCGGTTCCAGAGCGGCGAGTCCCGGGACCTCCCGCGCCTGTGGCACGTCACCCTCAGCGTCTCCGGCGGCCGGGCGCCGATCGTCGAGGTCCGCCGCGCCCTGGAACAGCTCGCTCACGACCACCCCTTCCTGCTGACCAGCCGGTACGCCGAGGACCACGCGGAGATCCGCTACTGGGAGGAGGCCCGCGACCTGCACGACGCCGCCGCCGTGGCGCTGCGGCTGTGGGGCGAGCACCGGCAGACCGCGGGACTGCCGCCCTGGGAGATCGTCGGCCTGGAGGTCATCGACCGGGTCACCTACCACCAGCGCATCGCCGCGGGCTACGGCCCCGCGCCGGCGACGCCGGTGGGGGTACATCCGTTCTAGATCGGCGGCGGCCGATCGCAACCATGGACAGTGACCACGGCCCGCAACCACCACATACGGCCACGCACCGCAACCATCAATTGAGCAACCCCTACGGCGCGCCACCACATACGCGAGAGCGGCGCCGGTTGAGGCGCAAAGAGGGGCGCGGGCTACGGCCCCGCGCCGGCGACGCCGGTGGGGGTACATCCGTTCTGACCCGGGAGATCGGTTCGGCCCTCCGTGAGCGACCACGGCCCTTTGTACCGGTGACCACGGCTCCCGGTGTCTCGGGGTTCGGGATACCGGTGATCAGGCCCTCCGACCGCACTACCCTTCCCCCATGACCACGCTTTCGCCGTACGACTCGATGTCCCCGGTCAACCAGGCCGCCTACCGGGCCAAGGGGGCCGCCGCCACCCTCGCGCCGCTGCCACGCGCGGCGAAGGACGACGCGTTGCTCGCCGTCGCGGACGCGCTGGAGGTCCGGGCGAGCGAGATCGTCGAAGCCAATGCCCAGGACGTCGCCAAGGCACGCGAGGCGGGCATCAGCGAGGGCATGATCGACCGGCTCACCCTCACCCCGGAACGGGTGCGCGTGATCGCCTCCGACGTGCGGGACGTGGCCGCGCTGCCCGACCCGATCGGCGAGGTCGTCCGCGGCTCCACCCTGCCCAACGGCATCGACCTGCGGCAGGTCCGGGTGCCGCTCGGCGTCGTCGGGATCATCTACGAGGGCCGCCCCAACGTCACGGTCGACGCCGCCGCCCTGTGCCTGAAGTCCGGCAACGCGGTCCTGCTGCGCGGCTCGTCCTCCGCGTACCGGTCGAACACCGCGCTGGTCCGGGTGCTGCGCGACGCCGTGGGCGGTGCCGGGCTGCCCGCCGACGCCGTGCAGCTGGTGCCCGGTGAGGGACGGGAGAGCGTGCGCGAGCTGATGCGCGCCCGCGGCCTGGTCGACGTCCTCATCCCGCGCGGCGGTGCCTCCCTGATCAACACGATCGTCCAGGAGTCGATCGTCCCGGTCATCGAGACCGGCACCGGCAACTGCCACGTCTACGTCGACGCCGACGCCGACCTCGACACCGCCGTGGAGATCCTGGTGAACTCCAAGGCCCAGCGGGTCGGCGTGTGCAACGCCGCCGAGACCCTCCTGGTCCACCAGGACATCGCCCCCGCGTTCCTGCCGCGCGCCCTGGAGGCCCTGGCCGGGGCCGGGGTCACCGTGCACGCCGACGAGCGGGTGATGGCGTACGCCAAGGACTCCGCGGCGACGGTGGTGGAGGCCACCACGGAGGACTGGGAGACCGAGTACCTCTCCCACGACATCGCCGCGGCCGTCGTCGACTCGCTCGACCGGGCCGTGGAGCACATCCGGCTGTGGACCTCCGGCCACACCGAGGCCATCGTCACCACCTCGCAGCAGGCGGCCCGCCGGTTCACCCAACTGGTGGACTCCACCACTGTCGCCGTCAACGCCTCCACCCGGTTCACCGACGGCGGCCAGTTCGGATTCGGCGCGGAGATCGGCATCTCCACGCAGAAGCTGCACGCCCGGGGGCCGATGGGCCTGCCGGAACTGACCAGCACCAAGTACATCGTGACCGGCGACGGGCACGTCCGCCGCTGACCCACACCGCGGGGGCAGACGGACGGATTTCCGTACCGTCTGCCCAAAATGACCCCTCCGGTCTACTCTGGAGAGGTGCCGGAGGACGTGGGGGGCACGCCGTTCCCTGACGGCGGGGAGCCCGACGACGACCACGACCGCGGAGTGTCGGACGAAGAGTTCGACCCCGTGGTCTTCGACGAGGCTTTCATCGGCGCGGCCGTGGTCCACGAGCCGACCGCCGTCGAACGCCTCCTTGCCGCCGCGCAGGCCAGAGCCGAGGCCTCCGAGGCCGAGGCCCACCACACCCGCCCGACGACCGACCGGTACGACGGCCACGGATGGTACGGCCGCCGCCACCGGGGCGACGGCGACGGTGCCGACTTCACCGGCGGGGACGACGGCTCCGACGCCCCGGAGGACGCCTACGGCTCCCCGGGGCCGTACGGCAGACAGGTCCGCTGGCACCGCCCGGTCGCCTGGATGCTCGCCCTGGTGATGGGCGTCGGCATGGTCGCGCTCGCCTTCTCGGCCGTCTACCGGGGGTCCTCCGCCAACAACCGGCAGGACCAGGTGCCGCCGCCCGCCTCGACCGGTCTGGAGCAGGGCGGCGGCGCGGCTCCGTCCGCCTCCGCCGACTACTCCCGGCCGGACGTCACGGTGATCCCGAGCAGCCCCTGAGGCTCGTCGTGCGGGTGGGCGCCGGGGCCGTCGCCCCGGGCGGGGAAGCCGTCACAACTTGGCGCACGCCACGGCGTTTACACGGGCCCCCCGCGACCTACTCTGAAGATATGGCAGGGCCTGCGGACCCACCCGGAGGGGCACCCGAGGGCACCCCCGGAGGTGGCGAGGACGAGTACCGGTCCGTCGTCTTCGACGAGACCTTCGTCCAGGCTGCCCGCCTTCAGGAGTTCTCCGCCCAGGAGCGCATCACCGACCACGCCCCCGCCGTGCGCCGTCGGCCGCCCCGGCACCGGGGCCTGTCCCGGCAGGTGCTGCTCCTCGTGGTGCTGATAGCCATGGCCTTCGGCACCGCGGTCTACATGGGCGTACGCCATCCCTCCCGGGCGCCCGGCGCCGGGGAGGTCGCCGAGTCGCTGCGCATGACCGTGATCCCGCTCGCCCCCGAGGGCAAGGTGCCCGGCACCACCGATTCCGAATGGTTGTACGACAACAGTCCGGCGGCGCGGTTCCGTATCGGGGCCGAGGGAGTGCCCCTCCCGGCGTCCCGGCGTACCGCGCACTTCTCGGACGGGCAGGTCGTGACGGCGCTGCTCACCGCGAAGGACTACATCGTCCGGTCCGCCCTCGACCCCGAGGTGCTCACCGGCGGGGAGACCCGCTCCGTACGCGTCCTGCTCGGCGTCGACCAGCAGGACCAGTTCGACCGGAGCTTCACGCGGCCGGCCCCGGACGGGAGGCATGCGCCCACCGGGTGGCTCGTCCGCTTCGACCCCTCCCGCGCGGAGCTGGCCGACCGCAGGATCCGCGTCCAGGGCACCCTGCAGGCGTCCGAGGCCGACTCCGGCACCCTCGAGGTGACCGCGGACCACACCTCGGTGTACGCACTGCGGCCGGCCGGTGCGGTCCCGGGAGCCCGGGTGTCGCTGTTCACCGTCCGGCGCGAGCTGCACTTCCGCTTCGACCGCGAGGACCTGCGCCTGCACCAGGCGCAGCTCGTCGTCTCCCAGGTCCAGGCCGGCCCGCTGTCCTGCGCCGAGGACTCCACGAGCCGTCTGCGCCCCCTGCTGGCGGGCGGCACGGCCAAGGAGGGTGGACCCGCCGGCACCGACCCGTATGCCGCGGACGGCACCCCGGCCCTGTGCGGCTCGCTGGCGGCGGCAGCACAGCCCAGGGTGTGACGCCCGCGTCTCAGGCGCCGTCGCGCGGCGACCGGTCGTCCCCGGTGTCCGGGTCCGACGACGTGCCCGGCTCCTGGGGCCCGCCCGGCCCCTGCGCGGACCCCGGTCCCGAGGACGTGAAGCCGCCGAAGCCGCGGCGGACCCGGCCCCCCAGGTCGCCGGCGCCGCCCGCGATGTCGCTGACCAGCTTCATCAGCGGGTCCTTGGAGTTCTTCACGTCACCGGCGTAACTGCTCGCCGAGTCGCGCCAGGAGTCCCGTACCGAGGCGTCCTTGTCCTCGTCGCGTCGCGGGTAGTGGCCTTCCATGACCCGCTGGTACTCGCGGGTCTCCGCCCACTTCTTCAGCTCGGCGGCCCGGACGGTGGTGAACGGGTGGGAGCGGGGCAGCACGTTGAGGATCTTCAGCACGGAGTCGCGCAGGTCGCCCCCGGCGTCGTACTCCTCGGCCTGCTCCAGGAACGCGTCGACGTTCATCTCGTGCAGGTGGTTGCCGCCGGCGATCTTCATCAGGCCGCGCATCGAGGCCTGCAGATCCTGGCCCACCAGCAGCCCCGCACGGTCCGCGGACAGCTCCGACTTGCGGAACCACTCGCGCAGCGCCGTCACGATCGCCATGACCGCGACGCTGCCCAGCGGAATCCAGGCCACCCGCACTGCGAGGGACGTCAGGAACAGCAGGATGGTCCGGTACACCGAGTGCCCGGACAGCGCGTGTCCGACCTCGTGCCCGACGACGGCGCGCATCTCCTCCTCGTCGAGCAGCTCGACGAGTCCCGTGGTGACCACGATGATCGGCTCGTCCAGGCCGATGCACATCGCGTTCGGCGTCGGGTCCTGGTTCACGTACATCGGCGGGACCTTGTCCAGGTCCAGGATGTAGCAGGCGTCCCGCAGCATGACGTTGAGGTGCGCGAACTGCCGTTCCGAGACACGCACCGAGTCGGAGAGGAAGAGCAGCCGCAGACTGCGCTCGGGCAGCAGGCCGCTCAGGGCCTTGAAGACCGTGTCGAAACCGGTCAGCTTGCGCAGCGCCACCAGGGCGGAGCGGTCGGCGGGGTGTTCGTACGCACGCGAGGAGATTGCGGGGAAACGCCTGCGCTGCCTGCTCGGCACCTTCTCGTGCCCGTTGTGCTGATGGCCGTCGGACATGTGTCCCCCATGTGCGTCTGTGTGACCTTCGCGGTCCGTTGTGACCTTCGCGGTTCCCAGTACCGTCCCTTGGCGGTCCCCCGTTCGGCCCTTCGACCGCCCCGGGGGCGAGGCCCAGCCTAGGTGGAGAAGGCGCGGACCGGCAGACCGGTGGAGCGGAAGAGCAACGCAGCCGGGAGCGCGCGCGTGGAGCGTCGTTCCCGAGCCGCCCGGCTCTCCGAGAAGGACGATCAGGACCGCGGGATGGTTGCGTGACCCTGCCGGCCCACCCGCTCGGGAAGACCGGCGGGAAGACGACCGTGAAGGCACCGGAGAGGCACGGGGGAGGCACCGGAGAGGCACGGGGGAGGCACCGGAGAGGCACGGGGGAGGTACTGGAGAGGCACGGGGGAGGTACTGGAGAGGCGGCCGGGGCCCGCAACGGTGGAGTCGGAGTGATCGGCGCGAAGGCGCCCGCATACGATGAGCCGACGTCTTTATCCCGCCCACACGTGATAGGTACTGCCGAAGATGAGCTTCCACAGCGCCGCTGCCCAGTTGGTCACCCTCGCCGCCGAGGGCGGAGAGCACAGTGGCAACCACGAGAGCCTCAACCCCTACCTGGTCGGCGGCTGCGTCCTGGCCGGCCTGCTGTTCCTGCTGTGGATCACGACCCGCTTCAACCGCGACCGGTAGATCCCCCGGACCCCCGGGGCCTGTTCGGGTGTGGCCAAAGGGCGCACCTGGCGGCCGGAGCGTTCAGGGAGGGCCGGTAGGGTCTGCACGCATGGGAGAGCAGGACATGCCCACCGGTCCGGTGGATGACACGGCCGGGGAACCGATCGAGGCCGCGGTCACGACCGGGGCGGGGGCCGAGGGCACGGCCGGGCAGCCGGCGAGCGGCGCCGAGCACCGTCCGGCGCCGCGCCGGGCCGACGGCCCGGGCAGCGGTCCGCCGCCGCAGGGCAGGCGCCGCCTCGGCGTCATGGGCGGCACCTTCGACCCGATCCACCACGGGCACCTGGTGGCGGCCAGCGAGGTCGCCGCGCGGTTCCACCTCGACGAGGTGGTCTTCGTCCCCACCGGGCAGCCGTGGCAGAAGAGCCACCGGGTGGTCTCCGCGGCCGAGGACCGCTACCTGATGACGGTCATCGCGACCGTCGAGAACCCGCAGTTCTCGGTGAGCCGGATCGACATCGACCGCGGCGGGCCCACCTACACCGTGGACACCCTGCGCGACCTGCGCGCGCTCAACCCCGACACGGACCTGTTCTTCATCACCGGAGCCGACGCCCTCGCGCAGATCCTCACCTGGCGGGACAGCGAGGAACTGTTCTCCCTCGCGCACTTCGTGGGCGTCACCAGGCCCGGCCATCATCTGACCGACGCGGGCCTGCCCAAGGGGGGCGTCTCGCTCGTCGAGGTTCCCGCCCTGGCCATTTCCTCGACGGACTGCCGTGCGAGAGTCGCCAAGGGAGATCCCGTCTGGTACCTGGTGCC
Organism: Streptomyces sp. NPDC005774; assembly: GCF_042871645.1. NCBI lineage: Bacteria > Bacillati > Actinomycetota > Actinomycetes > Kitasatosporales > Streptomycetaceae > Streptomyces > Streptomyces sp. NPDC005774. Next base: position 245,869 of record NZ_JBIAIV010000004.1, read on the forward strand.
GGACGGGGTCGTGCGCTACATCGCCAAGCGCGAGCTGTACCGCGGCGAGTGAGCCGAGAGGGGCACCGGTGAACGACCGATACGAGGCGGGATACGGCGACGGAGGGGACGATCCGTACGGGCTCGTGGGCTACGACGAGTACGGCCGGCCCGTCTACCGCCAGGCCGACACCCAGGCACCGGCCCAGCAGGCCCCGCAGCAGCCGTACGACCCGTACCAGTCACAGGGGCAGCAGGGGCAACAGGACCCGTACGGGCAGGCGCACGGGCAGGGCTACGACGGCGGCTACGGCTACGACCCGTACGTCCCCGGCGGCGGCTCGCAGCAACACCCCCCGCAGTCCTACGACCCCTACGGGACCGGGACGGGGGCGGGGACCGGGCAGCAGTCGCAGACGCCCTCCTACGACCCTTACGGGGCCCAGGGCGGCTACGGCACCCCCCAGGGCGGCGGAACGGCCGCCCCGTACGACCCCTATGGCGACCCCTACGGGCAGACCGCGCAGGGCGGCACCGGGCAGCAGCCCCGGGTCGCCGAGCAGACCGCGCACATCCCGCAGCAGCCCGGCCCGGCCGACGGCGGAACCGGCCCCGACGGCTATGACGGCCCCGACGACCGTGACGACCACCCGGCCGCGGACTCCGAGGCGCCCGAACGGGAGTACCGCACCGAGCAGTTCGCCTTCGTCGAGGAACCGGACGGCGACTCCGAGGACGTCATCGACTGGCTGCAGTTCACCGAGAACCGCACCGAGCGCCGCGAGGAGGCCAAGCGCCGCGCACGCAGCCGGATCGTCGCCCTGGTCGTGGTCTTCGCCCTGGTCGCGGCCGGCGGCGTCGGCTACCTCTGGTATGCCGGGAAGCTCCCCGGCCTGTCCGGCTCCGACACCGGTACGGGCACCACGACGGCCGCGGGCGCCCAGAAGCGGGACGTCCTCGTGGTCCACCTGCACGACACCAAGGAGGGCGGCACCGCCACCGCGCTGCTCGTCGACAACACCACCACCAAGCAGGGCACCACCGTCCTGCTGCCCAACTCCCTGGCCCTCGCCGCGGAGGACGGCACCACCACCACACTCGCCAAGTCGGTCGAGGACGACGGATCCGGCGGCACCCGGAGCGCCCTCGACACGGCCCTCGGCACCGACATCGAGGGCACCTGGCGGCTGGACACGCCCTATCTGCAGAACCTCGTCGACCTGGTCGGCAACATCGACATCGACACCGACGCCGACGTGCCCGACCCGGACGCGAAGAAGAAGGGCGAGGCCCCCCTGGTCAAGAAGGGGAAGAGTCAGACCCTCAGCGGGAAGGCGGCCGTCGCCTACGCCACCCACCGTGCCTCCGGCGAGGCGCAGAACGCCCAGCTGGAGCGGTTCGGGCAGGTCATGCAGGGGGTGCTGCGGAAGATGACGTCCGACGCGGACGCCGCGACGACCACCATCCAGACCCTGGGGCAGATCATTGAGCCGCCCCTGACCGACAAGGACCTCGGCTCCTTCCTCGCCCGGCTCGCCGATCTGGCCAAGGGCGGCGACCACGGCACCACGCTGCTGCCGGTCCAGGACGACGGCACGCTCACCGCGGAGACGAGCGACAGCGTGGTCAAGGAGGTGCTCGGCGGCACCGCGAAGAGCCCCGACAAGGACGCCGCCGTCAGCGTCTCCGTGCGCAACGCCACCGGTGTCGCGGACAACACCGAGAAGGCCCGGGTCGTGCTCCTCAACGGCGGCTTCACCTTCCTGGAGGGCGGGACCGCCACCGCGGCCGCGGCCTCCGAGGTCGTCTACGCGGACGACGCCGACAAGGAGAACGCCTCCGAGGTCGCCAAGACCCTCGGACTGCCCACCGAGTCCGTCACCAAGGGCAAGGTCTCCGGGAACGCCAGGGTCTCGGTGGTCCTGGGCCAGGACTACGAGCCGGGCACCTGACCGGACCGCGGTACGCCCGGCCGGACGCCCTCACGGGGCGTCCGGCCGGGCCCACCCCGAAACGCGTGGGGCGCGCCCGGCGGTCCGTGAGACCCTTGAAGGCAAACGACCGCCGAGCGAAAGCCTTGTAGTGACCGCAACCGACCGTTCCATCGAGCTCGTCTCCGCCGCTGCCCAGGCCGCGGCCGACAAGCTCGCGCACGACATCATCGCCTACGACGTCAGTGACGTGCTGTCCATCACCGACGCCTTCCTGCTGGCCTCCGCGCCCAACGACCGTCAGGTCAAGTCGATCGTCGACGAGATCGAGGAGCGGCTCAGCAAGGAGCTCGACGCCAAGCCGGTCCGCCGCGAGGGCGACCGTGAGGCCCGCTGGGTGCTGCTCGACTACGTCGACATCGTCGTCCACGTCCAGCACAGCGAGGAGCGCGTCTTCTACGCCCTGGAGCGGCTGTGGAAGGACTGCCCCGAGCTGGAGCTGCCCGAGGACGCCGTGGCCACCCGCGGCAAGGCCGCCGAGCACGCCCGGCAGAAGGAGGCCGAGGAGACCGCGGAGCCGGGTGGTGAGTGGCGGTGAGCCCCGCCGCTGAGACGTTCGGCTCCGGCGGAAGCCGGGGCCGTCGCGTCATCCTGTGGCGGCACGGCCAGACCTCCTGGAACGTGGAGCGCCGCTTCCAGGGCAGTACGGACGTGGAGCTGACCGGGACCGGCGTCGCCCAGGCGCGCCGGGCCGCCCGCCTCCTCACCGGTCTCGAGCCCGACGCGATCATCGCCTCCGACCTGAAGCGGGCCGCTGACACCGCCGCGGAACTCGCCGCCCTCACCGGCCTGCAGCCGGTCCACGACGAGGCCCTGCGGGAGACCTACGCGGGCGCCTGGCAGGGCCTGACGCACGACGAGATCATCGCCAGGTACGGCGACGAGTACACCGCCTGGAAGCGCGGCGAGCCGGTGCGCAGGGGCGGCGGCGAACTGGAGACCGAGGTCGCCGACCGCGCCGCTCCGGTGGTGCTCCGGCACGCGGACAAGCTCCCGGACGACGGCATACTCGTGGTGGTCAGCCACGGCGGCACGATCCGTACCACCATCGGCCGGCTGATCGGCCTCGACCCGCGCAGCTGGGAGAGCCTGGGCGGGCTCACCAACTGCTGCTGGTCCGTCCTCGGCGAGGGCGCCCTCGGCTGGCGGCTGCTCGAGCACAACGCCGGCACCCTGCCGGAACCGGTGCTAGGCGACGACGACTAGGGCCTGCCCTGAACCCCGGGCGCGGCCCGGGGGCCGGATTTCACTTTCCGGCAGGTCGCAGGCTAAAGTTCTTCTTGTTCGCCCGCCGAGCGGGAAGAACACTCGGGGCTATAGCTCAGTTGGTAGAGCGCCTGCATGGCATGCAGGAGGTCAGGAGTTCAATTCTCCTTAGCTCCACAGATCACATGACGAAGATCCCGTCCTCGGTACGAGGGCGGGATTTTTCGTTGTCCCTGGTTGAGCGGGAAGACGCCGGCGGGCGTATACCTCTGTGAGACGCCCAGCCGTATCCCGACCGGTACCCCGGCGTCGCTGACCGTATTGGTCCGGCCGTGGCAGAATCAAACGACCGGAAGGGGGCGCGGCCCGACGGGAGGGAGTTGTTGATGCCTGCGAGCATCCACGGGGAGGTCGACCACCTCTTCGGCGGGGTGTTGACACGACGGACCTCGACCCGCCTCCGCCGCCCTTCCTTCGGTTCCGCAGACACGGCCCCAGTCCTCGGTGACAACGGCGGTGTCTCCTACGTATGTACGGCCTGCGGCCACAGCTGGAGCTGAGCGATGGGTGCCCACAGGCGAAGGTGCGACTGGTGCCGCAGAGGCACGCCGATCGTCCGGGACATGGAGCCGGTCAATCCCGACTACCAGTACTGGTGCGAGGAGTGCGCGCGGGCGCTGATCATAAAAGGCGACCCGATCGAGACCTACCGCGAGCTCGAAGGGGAACCGATCTACGGCCGACTCCTCGAGGAGCACTGCACGCTCAAGCGCTTCTATTCGTTCGTGACCGCGTGACCGCGCGTTGCGGTTCGGGTGAGAATACGGACAGAACGGGGCGCAACGGAATCGATGTGGTGTCGGGCCCGGATGACCGTGTAAAGTTGGCGTCGCCGCCGGGGCAACCGGGCGGGATGTGACCTGGGGCTATAGCTCAGTTGGTAGAGCGCCTGCATGGCATGCAGGAGGTCAGGAGTTCAATTCTCCTTAGCTCCACAACAGTAGAGGGCGGATCATCCGATCGGATGATCCGCCCTCTATGCGTTGTCGGATGCGCGGCCGTGGGGGGGGGCCCCCCCCCGGGCGGGCCCCCCCCCCCGGCGGGCGGGCCCCCCCCCCCCCCGCCCCCCCCCCGGGGCGCGGCCCCCGGCT
>NZ_JBIAIV010000004.1:250205-269979 GCF_042871645.1 Streptomyces sp. NPDC005774
TGGCCTGTCTAATCCTCCCCTAACCCCCAAAACCGTGCGCGGCCGAAACCCCTTGCGGCTGCCCCCCCCGGTGGGGGGTGGGGGGGGGGCGGGGGGGGCGGCCCCCCCCCGCGGGGGCGGCCCGCACGGACCCGTGTCAGCGGCCCAGCGCTCGCCGGCCGCGGCCCTGGGAGAGTACCGGCAGATTGCGGGAGGGCGCCTTGGACTGCGCTCCCTCCTCGACGCGCAGGGCCAGCGCCGGACAGCGGCGCACCGCGCGCATCGCCTTGGCCTCCGCGTCGCGCGGCACCTGGGCCTGGGCGACGGTCGGGAAGCCGTCCGCGCCGAGCTGGAAGACCTCCGGGAGGATGTCCGCGCACAGGCCGTGGCCCCGGCACAGCGTCCAGTCGACGAAGATCTTCTGGCGGCTGGGGCCGTTCTCCTCCCCGCCCCCGCCCGGGATGCCCGTAGGGGCCCTGCCGCCCTCGAAGAGCGGCAGCACGCCCTCCACGGGGCGCCCGCAGCCGTTGCCCAGGACATGGGCGGCGAGGTCGTCGGTGAACGCCTTGATGGTCGACTCCAGGAACATCGCGGAGCCGTCCGGATGCGAACACGCGCCGCGCCGCTTCACGCTCTTGGCGACCTGCTTGACCGCCTCCAGGGCGGCCGGGCCGCCGCCGTTGAGGATGTCCTCCAGGCCGCGCGCGGCGGCCGGCAGGCCCAGGTAGCAGGGGCCGCACTGGCCGGCGCTCTCCTCGGCCAGCCATTTCGCCACCATCAGGGACTCGCCCAGTGGGCAGGTGTCCTGACTGATCGGCAGGATCGCGCCCGCGCCGAGCGCGCCGCCCACCGCGTCCAGGGAGTTGCGGGAGACGATCGCCTCGTTGACGGTCGCCGCGTCGATCCACTTGCCGTGGTAGCCGCCGGTGAGCACGCCCTGCGGCATCGGCGGCGCGCCGGCGAGCTGGAGGACGTAACGCAGCGGTACGCCCGTCGGGACCTCGATCACCATGGGGCGGGCGACCGCCCCGGAGACCGTGAGCATGACGGTGCCCGGCTCGTCGTACAGGCCGGTGTTGCAGTAGCGCTCCGGGCCGATGCGGGCGGCGATGGCGAGCTGCGCGAAGGTCTCGGCGTTGGAGAGCAGGGTGGGCGCGCCGCCCACACCGTTCTTCGAGGCGCTGACCTTGCGGCCCGGCGGGACCGCCGGACCGCCGTCGATGGAGCGGATCAGCGAGGCCGCGGCGCCCGTGACCATGCGCACCGGGTTGAGCTGCACGCGGGCGCGCATCGCGGACCGGCGCCCGTTGTTGAGGCCGCGTTCGGCGAGCGCGGCCTCCATGGAGCGCTTGGTGGACTCCCGGGTGACTCCCACCACGAGCGTGCGGGCACCCATGGCCTCGGCGCACAGCAGTGCGCCGTCCAGGATGAGATGCGGAGCACGGTTGATCATCACCGTGTCCTTGCGGCAGGCCGGTTCGTCCTCGCTGCCGTTGACGACGACGACCGGCCGGACGCCGCGTTTGATCGCCGTCTCGGCGACCGAACGCAGCTTCTTGTGGAAGGGGAAGCCGGCGCCGCCGCGTCCCCTGAGGTTGATGCGTTCAGAGAGCTGGGCGAGCTGTTCGCCGCCCATGGGTTCGAGCGGCCCGTGCACCTTGAGGTGCATGGGGAGATCGAGCCGGTCGACAAGGTCGAAGCCCGACGTGAGCTGGGGAAGCCCGACGACGCGGACTTCGGGTACGTCGGGCAGAGCCTCGTTCACTTAAAGCCTCCGGAAGGCGTGTTCCAAGGTTCGCCCGATCCCGGTGCGTCGAAGTCGTACGACGCACCGGGAGGTGGATCAGTGGCGGGACCGCTGTTGTACGTGTCACTCGGGTTGTACGCGTTGTAGAAGCCGTTCGACTCACCGGTGTCGCGCACATCACTCGAGCCGTAGCCGGAGGCGGCCGGATTGTCGTAGGTGGGGATGTTGTATCCGGTGTCCTGGAGCGGATCGTAGGCCGACGGCGGGGCTTCGCCGACCGGCGGCGGGGACGGGACGGGCCAGCTGCCCGAGGTGCTGGAGGGGCCGTCCACACGCGGTGCCTCCATGATCTGTCCGCCCATCATCTGCCCACCCATCGTCTGGCCGTCGAAGGTGGGGACGGTCTGCGTGGGCTGCATGTCCAGGGGCAGCTCCATGCGGGCGGTCTGGTCGGCGTAGAGGGGCTGCTGCGGCTGGGGCGGGGCGGAGACCGCGCGGTAGGCCGCCGCGAAGCCGTTCGCGGGGTCCGGGGCCGGCGGTGCGACACGTTCGGCGGTCTCGTACAACGGCCGGGCAGCCGGCGCGGGGCGCTCGGAACGGGGCCGGGAGTCCCGTCTGCCGCCGCCCTCGTACCCGGGAGGCGACGCCTCTGCGGCGCGGGCCCGGCTCTCGTCGAGCTTGTCGCGGCCCTGCTGCTCGGCGAGACCGAGCACGGCGGTGACCCGGTCGGCGACCTTGCGCTTGACCCGCGCCGGGGATGCGCGCAGGGCGAGGGCCGCCATGACGCCGAGCAGGGACAGGCCGTACAGGATCAGGAAGATCGGCTTTGCCGATCGACCCGCGTAGAGCCCGTGGACCAGCGCGGCACACCAGGCCGGGTAGGCCAGCATGTGCATGGCGCGCCAGCGGGCCGCGACGGGGGCCGGCGAGGCGAAGCGGTTGCGCAGGACGCCGGTGATGCCGACGAAGATCATCAGCATTCCGGCCAGGGTGCCCAGGCCGATGAGGAAGGACCTGCCGGCCACCGCTTCGTCGTCGGTGAGGGCCAGTCCGAAGGGGATCACCGCGGCGATCCACGTCGTGTGGTCCAGGGCCAGCTTGATGCCGATGTGCATCAGCAGGAAGGCGATCGAGGCGACCGCGGTCGTCCGGTGCACGGCCTGCGCCAGGATGCGCTGGCGCGGACCGAGCAGAACCCGGTCCTGGGCGACCAGTCCCCAGATCACCGAGCAGCTCAGGCAGACGAGCGACAGAACGCCCACGCCGAAGTTGAGGAACTCGGCGAACCAGTCGTCCGCCGTGCTGTCGTCCGGCCTCACGCCCTACCTCCCCACGTCACGACGGAAAGCACGACGGCATGCGGGTACGACCGACCGGCAGCCGACCGGCCCTGAACGGGCGGCGGGCTGCTGTCTGGACGAGGGTTCATGGGGGAACTCCGAACGTTCGGGAGAAGCGGTCCCGGGGCGCACTCTAAACCTCGTTGTACCGGAGAGTACGAGGTTTGAGTTATTGCGCTGTTATCAAAAGACAATCCGGCTGTTGTGATGCCCCATAGGGGCTGTTACGCGGAGTAAGTTTTGACTGATGTTCAGGGAAGTGGTCGGGCGGAGTGCTTCCCGCGGGCGGGGCGAAGTGCGTCGCGGTGTGCTCCGGGCCTGCGGTACCCTGGCGCTATGCGTGCCGTACGCCTTCTGCTTAGCGAGCCGCACTGATCAGTCCCGACCATGGTCGAACCAGTCGGTCGGAATCGGTGCGGCGTCCCCTCCTGTGCGAGGGGATTTTTCATTTCCGAATGTCGCAGCAGCCGTGGGCGCAGACGATCGATGGAGCTTTGAGGATCATGAGCGAGACGAACCCCGCGGCCACCCCCGAAGTGGCCGCGCCGCACCGCTACACGGCCGCCCTGGCGGCCGAGATCGAGGCACGCTGGCAGGACTTCTGGGACGCCGAGGGGACGTACGCCGCACCGAACCCCGCGGGCGACCTGGCGGGCGACCCGGAGACGGTGGCCCGGCCCAAGAAGTTCATCATGGACATGTTCCCCTACCCCTCGGGTGCGGGACTGCACGTCGGCCACCCCCTGGGATACATCGCCACCGACGTCTCCGCCCGGTTCCAGCGCATGACCGGCCACAACGTCCTGCACACCCTGGGCTTCGACGCCTTCGGCCTGCCCGCCGAGCAGTACGCCGTACAGACCGGTACGCACCCGCGCGTGTCCACCGAGGCCAACATCGCGAACATGAAGTCCCAGCTGCGCCGGCTGGGCCTGGGCCACGACCGGCGCCGGTCGTTCGCCACGATCGACCCGGACTACTACAAGTGGACCCAGTGGATCTTCCTGCAGATCTTCAACTCCTGGTACGACGACGAGGCCGACCGGGCCCGCCCCATCACCGAACTGATCACCCGCTTCGAGTCCGGTGAGCGCCCCGTACCGGGCCACACGCGCGCGTGGAGCGAGCTGAGCGAGGCCGAGCGCGCCGACGTCCTGGGCGGCTTCCGGCTGGCCTACGCCTCCGACGCGCCGGTCAACTGGTGCCCCGGGCTGGGCACCGTACTGGCCAACGAGGAGGTCACCGCCGACGGCCGCTCCGAGCGCGGCAACTTCCCCGTCTTCAAGGCGAAGCTGCGCCAGTGGAACATGCGCATCACCGCCTACGCCGACCGGCTGCTGTCGGACCTGGACGCCCTGGACTGGCCCGAGGCCATCAAGCTGCAGCAGCGCAACTGGATCGGCCGCTCCGAGGGCGCCCGCGTCGACTTCCCCATCGACGGCGAGAACATCACCGTCTTCACCACCCGCCCCGACACCCTGTTCGGCGCGACCTACATGGTGCTGGCGCCCGAGCACCCGCTGGTCGAGAAGTTCACCCCGGCCGCCTGGCCCGAGGGCACCCACGACGTCTGGACCGGGGGCCACGCGACCCCGGCCGAGGCCGTCGCCGCCTACCGCGCGCAGGCCGCCTCCAAGTCCGACGTGGAGCGGCAGGCCGAGGCCAAGGACAAGACCGGCGTCTTCATCGGCTCCTACGCGACCAACCCGGTCAACGGCGAGCAGGTGCCCGTCTTCATCGCCGACTACGTCCTGATGGGCTACGGCACCGGCGCGATCATGGCCGTACCGGCCGGTGACCAGCGCGACTTCGAGTTCGCGCGCGCCTTCGAACTGCCGATCCGCTGCATCGTCGAGCCGACCGACGGCCGCGGCACCGACACCTCCACCTGGGAGGACGCCTTCTCCTCCTACGAGGCGAAGATCATCGGCTCGTCCAACGACGAGGTGAGCCTGGACAGCCTGCCAGTCGCCGAGGCCAAGGCGCGCATCACCGAGTGGCTGGAGCGCCGGGGCATCGGCGAGGGCACCGTCAACTTCCGGCTGCGCGACTGGCTGTTCAGCCGGCAGCGCTACTGGGGCGAGCCCTTCCCGATCGTCTACGACGAGGACGGCGCCGCCCACGCCCTGCCCGAGTCGATGCTGCCGCTGGAACTGCCCGAGGTCGACGACTACTCCCCGCGCACCTTCGACCCGGACGACGCCGACACCCGGCCCGAGACGCCGCTGTCGCGCAACGAGGACTGGGTCAACGTCACCCTGGACCTGGGCGACGGCCGCGGCCCGCGCCCGTACCGGCGCGAGACCAACACCATGCCCAACTGGGCCGGCTCCTGCTGGTACGAGCTGCGCTACCTGGACCCGCACAACAGCGAGAAGCTGGTCGACCCGGAGATCGAGCAGTACTGGATGGGCCCGCGCGAGGGCATGCCGCACGGCGGCGTCGACCTGTACGTCGGCGGCGCCGAGCACGCCGTGCTGCACCTGCTGTACGCGCGCTTCTGGTCCAAGGTGCTGTACGACCTGGGGCACGTGTCGTCGGCGGAGCCGTTCCACAAGCTGTTCAACCAGGGCATGATCCAGGCCTACGTCTACCGTGACAGCCGCGGCATCGCGGTGCCGGCCGCCGAGGTGGAGGAGCGCGAGGGCGCCTACTACCACCAGGGCGAGAAGGTCTCCCGGGTGCTGGGCAAGATGGGCAAGTCCCTGAAGAACGCGGTCACCCCGGACGAGATCTGCGCCGAGTACGGGGCCGACACACTGCGCCTGTACGAGATGGCGATGGGCCCGCTGGACGTGTCACGGCCCTGGGACACCCGCGCGGTGGTCGGCCAGTTCCGGCTGCTGCAGCGGCTGTGGCGCAACATCGTCGACGAGAACACCGGCGAGGTGACCGTCGTCGACAGCGAGCCCGGTGAGGACACGCTGCGCGCCCTGCACAAGGCGATCGACGGGGTGCGCCAGGACCTGGAGGGGATGCGCTTCAACACCGCCATCGCCAAGGTCACCGAGCTGAACAACCACCTGACCAAGCAGGGAGGCCCGGTACCGCGTCCGGTCGCCGAGGCCCTGGTGCTGCTGGTGGCGCCGCTGGCCCCGCACATCGCCGAGGAGCTGTGGCGCACGCTGGGCCGCACCGACTCGGTCGTCCACCAGGACTTCCCGGTCGCCGACCCGGCGTACGTCGTCGACGAGACCGTCACCTGTGTGGTGCAGATCAAGGGCAAGGTGAAGGCCCGCCTGGAGGTCCCGCCGGCCATCTCGGAGGAGGAGCTGGAGAAGGCCGCGCTGGCCGACGAGAAGGTCGTCGCCGCGCTGGACGGGGCCGGGATCCGCAAGGTGATCGTGCGGGCGCCCAAGCTGGTGAACATCGTGACGGCGTAGGCCTGCGGGCTGCGGCTTCAGGGTGATCCCCTACGGGCAGGTTCGGGGTTTCTCCGGAACTCCGGGCCTGCCCGTAGCGTTTACCGTGGAAGAACGGCGCGGTGTGTGGAGGACGGCCCCAGGGCCCGGAGGAGGAGTCTCGTGGAAGCAGTGATCGCAGTGCTGGCCCTGCTCTTCGTGCTCTTCGTCACCCTGGGCGTGTACGCCACCGTGAAGATCGTCGGCGCCGCCAAGCGCAGTGCGGACCGTCACCTCACCCAGGCCCGCCGCACGGTCGAGGACCACACCTTGAAGGTCAAGTCCTTCGCCCAGTCCGGCCCGGCCGGTGAGATCGCCCAACTCAGGCTCAAGCTGCGGACGTCCATGCGCGCCACCCAGGACGCGCTGCAGTCCGGGGCTTCGGAGGACCAGTCCCTCAAGGAGTCCCTCGGCCTTTTCGAGCGGCTCAGCGCGCACGGGCACGAACTGGACGCCGAACTGAGGCGCCTGGAGTCCGAACCGGACCGCGGCACCCTCGGCAAGCGGCTGCCCGAGCTGCGTGAGCGAACCCACCGCATCGTGCGGTCGGCGGACTCCCTGCGCTGGGCGGCCCGTGACCGCGCCCGCCACTTCGCGGACGACGACCTCGACTCGCTCAGCACCCAGATCGACCTCGAGAGCGGCGCCCTGCGGCACTGGACGACCACCGACCAGCAGCCCGGACCCGGGCCCGCGGCCACGTCGGCGTCCGCGCCCCCGCGCCGGCCCGAAGCGCATGCCCCGGACGGCCCGGCGGCCGGTCGGACCTGGCCGGACACCTCGCGGTCCGACGCCGCGCGGGAACCCGCGTCCGAGTCGGCGCGGCCCTCGATCGCACCGGCCGCGCCGCGTCCCACCTACCCGTGGCAGAAGAAGCCCCGCCCGGAGAGCACCACTTGATCCGGGCGCACTGATCCGGACACGGCCCCGCCCGGCGGGCGGGGCCGGGCTGCCCAGGGGGCGGTACGCCAGGTAACCTCCAGCTCATGTCCCGCCATGTCGCTATCGTCACCGATTCAACGGCCTACCTTCCGGCCCGGACGATGGAGCGGCACGGCATCACGGCGGTCCCTCTGACCGTGGTCCTCGGTGACCGCGCGCTCGAGGAGGGCACCGAGATCTCCACTCGCTCCCTCGCCCAGGCCCTCCAGAAGCGGCGGCCGGTGACGACGTCCCGGCCCGGCCCCGAGGTCTTCGCCGAGACCTATCGCAGGGCCGCCGAGGCCGGCGCCACGGGCATCGTCTCCCTCCATCTTTCCGCCGAACTCTCCGGCACCTATGACGCGGCGGTCGTCGCGGCCCGAGAGGCGCCGGTGCCGGTGCGGGTGGTGGACACCGGCATGATCGCCATGGCGCTCGGATTCTGCGCGCTCGCGGCGGCGGAGGCCGCGGAGACGGGGGGCAGCGTGGACGAGGCCGTCACGGCCGCGGAGAAACGGGCCGTCGGCACCGCCGCCTACTTCTACGTCGACACCCTGGACTATCTGCGCCGGGGCGGCCGTATCGGGGCCGCGCAGGCCCTGCTGGGGTCGGCACTCGCCGTGAAGCCGCTGCTCCAGTTGACCGACGGCCGTATCGAACCCCTGGAGAAGGTGCGCACGGCGTCGAAGGCCATCGCCCGCCTGGAGGAGATCGCGGCCGAGCGGGCAGGCGCCGCCGACGTCGACATCGCCGTCCACCATCTCGCCGCCCCGGAGCGTGCTTCGGCCCTCGCGGACCGGCTGAAGGCACGGGTGACCGGGCTGACCGAGCTGCACGTCAGTGAGGTCGGCGCGGTGATCGGGGCGCACACGGGGCCCGGCCTGCTGGGGGTCGTGGTCTCGGTCCGGTGAGGCCGCGGCGGACCTGCGCAGGCCCGTACGGGTGAGGGAGTTGTCCACAACCGGGCAGTAATCCACGGGAACCAAGCAAGATCATCGCGAATGCGGTGGTGTGCCCGATCCTCCTGGCATGGCACTTCGATCACGTTCATGTTCAGCGACCGCGACCAGTGGCCCGGGCCGCGCGCCCGCGTCCGACGGCCGCGCCCGGCACCGCCGGCCGACCACTGCCGGAGCCGGGGCCGGGGCCGGGATCGCCATGGGGACCGGACCGAGGCCCGGCGGGCGGGCCCGGCGCGGGTACCGGCTCCGGGACGGACGGGACCGTGCTGCCTCGGCGGAGGAGCTTCGGCGCAGGGCGGAGGCGCTGTTCGGGGAACCGGAGGACGGGCGCGACAGCCGGGGCGTCGGAGGGGCCGGGCGTGCCCGGGGCGTGCCGAGCTGGGCCGTGGGCGGCGTGGACGAGCCGGTGGCGCGATCCCGGAGGGGCACGGTCGCGGCCGGCCCGGTCGAGACCGAGGGCGATGTGGACGTCGGGGATCTGCGGACGTGGAAAAAGGTTCCCGAGCCGGTCGCCCCGGACCCGGTGGTGCCGGGGGAGCGGCGGCCGACCGGCCGGGTGGGGCTCGCATTGAGGGAACGGCTGCCGTTGTGGGTGCGGACGCGGTGCGGGCTGGAACGGCGGAGCGTGGTCGCGCTGTCGGTGGTGCTGGTGGTGGCGGTGGGGTTCGCCGCGCAGCACTTCTGGGCCGGGCGGACGCAGCCCGTGCGAGCACCGGATGTGGTCGGGGCGGCCGTGCCCCACGACGGGAACGGAACGGAGAACCCGCCGCCGGCCCCGGCGGGAGCCGCCGAGGCCGGCGGCACGAGTGCAGGCACCGGCACGGGCATGGCGGGCACGGGCGCCGGTACGGCGCTGCCCGAGATCGTGGTCGACGTCGGCGGCAAAGTGCGCGACCCGGGGGTCCACCGTCTCCCGGCCGGCTCACGGGTCGCGGACGCACTGCGGGCGGCGGGCGGAGTACGGCCCGGGACCAGCACCGACGGGCTCAACCGGGCCCGCTTCCTCGTGGACGGGGAGCAGGTGCTCGTCGGCGGCCCGGCACCGGCGCCGGTCCCGGGGGTCGGTCCGGCACCGGCGGCGGGCGGCCCGGCCGGAACGGTGCCGGGCGCCGGACCCGCGACACCGGTGTCCCTCAACACCGCGACGCTGGAGCAACTGGACAGCCTCCCAGGGGTCGGTCCCGTGCTGGCCCGGCACATCCTCGACCACCGCACCCGCAACGGCGGTTTCCGCTCGGTGGACGAACTGCGGGAAGTGAACGGCATCGGCGACCGCCGTTTCGCGGATCTGCGGAATCTCGTACGGCCATGACGGCCATGAGGAGCCGGACGGACACGACGGACCCCGGGCGGACGCATACGGGGCACGTCGCTCCCACGGACCCCACGGACCCCGCTGCCACCGCCCGGCCGACCGTGCACGCCGCCTCCGGGAAGCGGCTCGGGGCCTCCCATCCCCGGCAGGAGGGACCGGCCGACCTGCGGCTCGTACCACCCGCGCTGGCAGCCTGGGCCACGGCGGCGGTGATGCTGCACACCCCTCCCGGCCTGGTGACGGGCACGGTGATCGCCGCCCTGCTCCTGGCCGGAGTCCTCCTCACGTCGCGAAACCGCCGGGCGGAGCCGGGATCCGAAGGGCTGGGACCCGAGGGGCCGGGATCCGAAGGGCTGGGACCCGAGGGGCCGGGAGGCGCACAGGTCCGGTCGCGGGTTTCCGGGGCCGCGGTGCTGCTGTGCATCGCCGCTGCCGCCGGGTCGGCGGGTCTGCACGGTGCCGATCTACGGCGGGGCCCGGTGCCGGAGCTGGCGCGGGAGTACGCCTCGGTCACCGCCGAGGTCGAACTCACCGCCGACCCCCGGCTCACCCGGCCCAGGGCCGGGGGCGGCCGGATGGCTCCGACGGCCGTGCTCATCGAGGCGGACGTGCGGAAGGTGGAGCGGGCGCGGGACGGCGCGACGGTGGTGACCCGGGCTCCGGTGTTGATGATCGTCGACGCGCGTTCGGCCCGGTCCGGTACGCGGGACGACGGACAGGAGCGGGCGCGGGGCAGGGAGGGAGAGTCGCCGTGGCTCAGACTGCTGCCGTCCACCCGGTTGAGGGTCGAGGCCCGGCTCGCGCCCGCGACGGCGGGCGGCGACCGGTTCGCGGCGGTGCTGCGGGTCAGGGGCGGCGACGGACCAAAGACGGTGGAGGAGCCGTCGGCACCGCAGCGGCTGGCCGGGCGGCTGCGCGCCGGACTGCGTGCGGCGACCGACGGGCTGCCGGCGGACGCGCGCGCCCTGCTGCCGGGACTGGTCGTGGGCGACACCTCACGCGTCACCCCGGAACTGGACGAGGCGTTCAGGGAGACCGACCTCACGCACACCCTGGCTGTTTCCGGGGCGAACTTCACGATCCTCCTCGCCCTGCTCCTCGGCCCTCCGGGGCTGGCGCAGTACGCCGAGCGCCGTGGGCTCGCGTCCCGCATCGGCCTCCCGCTGCGTACGACCGCGCTGCTAGGCGGGGCGCTCTCGCTCACCTTCGTCGTCGTGTGCCGGCCGGACCCGAGCGTGCTGCGGGCCGCCGCCTGCGGATCCGTCGCACTGCTCGCGCTCGCCACCGGCCGCCGCCGGTCCCTGATCCCGGCGCTGGCGACGGCCGTCCTGCTGCTGGTCCTCCACGACCCGTGGCTGGCCCGCAGCTACGGCTTTCTGCTCTCCGTGCTGGCCACCGGAGCCCTGCTCACCCTCGCACCGCGCTGGAGCGCCGGGCTGCGACGGCGCGGGGTGCCGCCACGTCTCGCGGAGGCGCTGGCCGCGGCGGGCGCCGCGCAGGCGGTGTGCGCGCCGGTGGTCGTGGTGCTGTCGGCGCGGGTGAGCCTGGTGGCGGTGCCGTGCAACCTCCTCGCCGAGTTCGCGCTCGCCCCTGCCACCGTGCTGGGCTTCCTGGCTCTGGGCACCGCCCTGCCGGCGCTGCCGGTGGCGAAGGCGCTGGCCTGGTGCGCGAGTTGGCCCGCGGAGTGGATCGCGTGGATCGCCCGGACCGGGGCGGCGCTGCCCGGCGCCGGGGTCGACTGGCCGGGCGGCTGGGCCGGAGCGGCACTGCTCGGGGCTCTCACCCTGGTCCTCCTGCCGGTCGGCCGGAGACTGCTGCGGCACCCCTGGTGGTGCGGGGCCTGCGCCCTGCTCCTGGTTCTGCTGGTGGTGCAGCCGCCACCGCTGACCCGTGCGGTCACGGGCTGGCCGCCACCGGGCTGGCGGATGGTGATGTGCGACGTGGGGCAGGGCGACGCGATGGTGCTGGCGGCGGGCGAGGACACCGGCGTGGTCGTGGACGCCGGTCCGGACCCGGCCCCGGTGGACCGCTGCCTGCGCTCTCTCGGCATCACCCGGGTCCCGCTGGTCGTGCTGACCCACTTCCACGCCGACCACGTCGCGGGCCTGCCCGGCGTACTGCGCGGACGCTCGGTGGGCGGCATCGCGACCACGGGACTGGAAGAACCCGCCGACCAGGCCCGCTTCGTACGGAGACTCGCGGCGGACCGGGACCTGCCGGTGACGCGGGCCGTCGCGGGGGAGCGGCGGCGCACGGGAGGCCTGTCCTGGGAGGTGGTGTGGCCACCGCCGAACACCGGTCAGGCCGCCGGTGCTTGGCCGGCCCCGGAGCCGGAAGGGCCGAACGACGCCAGTGTGGCCATGCTCGTCCGGACGGCGGGCCTGCGCCTGCTGCTGCTCGGGGACATGGAACCACCGGCCCAGCGGGCCCTGGCGAGGTCGCCCGCGGCGGGGCGACTGGCGGACGTCGACGTCCTGAAGGTCGCCCATCACGGTTCGGCGTATCAGGATCCCGGTCTCGTAAGCCGGTTGGCGCCCCAGCTGGCGCTGATCTCCGCCGGGCGGGACAACTCGTACGGGCATCCCGCCCCGAGCACGGTCGCCGCGCTGCGGGATGCCGGCGCCGCGGTACTGCGGACGGACCGGGACGGGGCGATCGCGGTGCTCGGCGGTGAGGACGGGAGCGGAGAACTGCGGGTGGCGCGACACTGAGGGCATGAGGGAAGCCGCGCACGACCACACGAACGTGGACACGACCGAGGGAGCGAACCCGGGCTCGGACGGGGGCGCGCGAGCGGGCGCCGACGCCGGTCCGGACGCGACGGCGGTCGATGCCTATCTGCGGCGGCTGGGCGTCGAGCGGCCGGCCCGGCCCACCGTCGGCGCGCTGCGCGAGCTGCACCTGCGCCATCTGCGGACCGCGCCCTTCGAGAACCTCTCGGTCCACCTCGGTGAGGAGATCGCGCTCGACGGGAAACGGCTGCTGGACAAGGTGGTGAGCGGCCGGCGGGGCGGCTTCTGCTACGAACTCAACGGAGCCTTCGGCACCTTGCTCACCGCCCTCGGGTACGAGGTCACCCTGCTTGCCGCGCGGGTGTACGGCGACGGAGGACGGCTCGGCATCCCGTACGACCATCTCGCCCTGCGGGTACGGACCCCGGACGGGGACGACCTGCTGGCCGATGTCGGGTTCGGGGCGCACTGCCTGCTGCCGCTGGCGTTCGGGGAACGGGGGGACCAGGAGGACCCGGCGGGCACCTTCCGGATCACCGGGGCGGCGCCGGACGCGGCCGGGATGCGGGGCGGTCATGACGTCGCCGCGGCCGCGGACCTGGACGTGCTGCGGGACGGGAAGCGGGTCTACCGGCTGGAGCAGCGTCCGAGGGCGCTCGGCGACTTCGTGGCCGGGGCGTGGTGGCACAGCACCTCGCCGCAGTCGCATTTCACCCGGTCGCTCGTCTGCTCACGGGTCACCGAGGACGGAGGGAGGATCACGCTCGCCGGCCGCCGGGTCACCACGACGACGGCGACCGGTACGCGGGAGGAGCGGGAGTTGGAGACGGACGAGGAGGTGCTCGCGTACTACCGGGACCGGTTCGCAATCCGCCTCGCCCAGGTGCCGACTGTGAGAAATCCACACCGGGCCAACTGATCGGGAACCCGTCGGCGGCACCGGACGGCGGCCGGACGGCGGGCCTGGTCTTCGCCGTCCGGCGGGTGCCCGAGACAATGGCTGCCGTGAGCGATGTGAGACATGTGCTGGTGCTGCCCGACCGGGATGCCGCGGAAGCGGTGGCGGAGGAACTGGGCGAGCGCTTCGGCATCGATGAGGAGCCGCAGCTCGTCCGGGACGCCCTTGCCGGTGAGGACGACGCCGAGGACGCCCAGTGGCTCGTCGTCCTGCGCGACGAGAGGGAACGGCTGGACCCCGGTGCGCTGGACGAGTTCGCGGCTCAGTGGGACGGCTGGCGCGAAGAACCCTGACCCGGCGTCGTGAGGTCGGGAACCATCGCCGTCAGTGGTGCGTGCGATGCTTGTCGCGATGGCCAGGAAGACAGCTCAAGACGACCCTCTCGTCCCGGTGACGCTCGCCGTGGGCCAGGAGGACCTCCTGCTCGACCGTGCCGTGCAGGAGGTGGTGGCCGCCGCGAAGGCCGCCGACGCCGACACGGACGTACGCGACCTCACTCCGGACCAGCTCCAGCCCGGTACCCTCGCCGAGCTGACCAGTCCCTCGCTCTTCTCCGAGCGCAAGGTCGTGGTCGTGCGCAATGCGCAGGACCTGTCGGCCGACACCGTCAAGGACGTGAAGGCGTACCTCGGGGCGCCCGCCGAGGAGATCACGCTCGTCCTGCTGCACGCGGGCGGCGCCAAGGGCAAGGGTCTGCTCGACGCGGCGCGCAAGGCGGGGGCGCGGGAGGTGGCCTGCCCGAAGATGACGAAGCCGGCGGACCGGCTGGCCTTCGTGCGGGGCGAGTTCCGGGCCACCGGGAGGTCGGCCACACCGGAGGCGTGCCAGGCGCTGGTCGACTCCATCGGCAGCGATCTGCGGGAGCTGGCGGCAGCCGTGTCCCAGCTGGCGTCGGACATCGAGGGCACGATCGACGAAGCCGTCGTCGGCCGGTACTACACCGGGCGGGCCGAGGCGTCGAGCTTCACGGTCGCCGACCGCGCGGTCGAGGGACGGGCGGCGGAGGCGCTGGAGGCGCTGCGCTGGTCGCTGGCGACGGGGGTGGCACCGGTGCTGATCACCAGCGCGCTCGCCCAGGGTGTACGGGCGATCGGGAAGCTGTCGTCGGCGCGCGGGGGCAGACCGGCCGATCTGGCGCGGGAGCTGGGCATGCCGCCGTGGAAGATCGACCGGGTGCGGCAGCAGATGCGGGGCTGGACCCCCGACGGCGTGTCCGTGGCGTTGCGCGCGGTGGCCGAGGCGGACGCCGGAGTCAAGGGCGGCGGGCAGGACCCGGGGTACGCCCTGGAGAAGGCGGTCGTCACCATCGCCCGCGCGGCCAGGTCGAAGGGCCGGGCATAGGGCCGTCCCGGCCCGTGCCACTGCCCCGTGGTAAAGCCGAGGACCCCGCTCCACCGCCCGGGGAAGGGCGGGCGGAGCGGGGTCCTCGGTGAAGCTTGGAGCCCGTACCCGCGTGGCGAACGCAGGCCGCGTACAGGCTCGGGGTGCCGGTCGGGGGCGGAGAGAGAGGGCCCGCCCTGGGTCCTGCCGGCGGTCGGATCGAATCCGATCAGATCAGCGAGTGGTTCAGCCCTTGAGGGGCGCGACCTTGTGAGCCAGCGCCGACTTCTTGTTGGCGGCCTGGTTCTTGTGGATGACGCCCTTGGAGACGGCCTTGTCGAGCTGACGCGCGGCGACGCGCTGGTACTCGGCGGCCTTCTCGGCGTCGCCCGCGGCGACGGCCTCACGAGCCTTGCGGATCGCGGTCTTCAGAGAGGACTTGACGGCCTTGTTGCGCAGCCGGGCCTTCTCGTTGGTCTTGTTCCGCTTGATCTGGGACTTGATGTTCGCCACGAATGAGCCTCTACAGGTTCTGGTCCGGGGCCGCACGGGTCCCGGACCGGTGAATTTCTTGAGACGTGCCCCGCACCGAGAGGGCAAGAGACACAACGCCCCACGTTACCAGCGGTCCGACGAGCGGCCCAAACCCGGCCCCGGCCGGGACCGGCACGGCCCCGGCACAGGCCCGGTCCGGCACCGGTCGGGCTTCTGCTCCCCACCAGGGGCGCCACACTCCTCGCCCGTGGGACCATGGAAGCTACGTATAGATCCGATCCGACCCGAGACCGCAGACACTGCGGACGCCTCAAGAATCAGGACCCTGCGTGCCCGCGACCCCCATCCACGTGCCCGAGCCGAGCCGTACCGACCCGGCTCTGATCCGCAACTTCTGCATCATCGCGCACATCGACCACGGAAAGTCCACGCTCGCCGACCGGATGCTTCAGCTGACCGGCGTGGTCGAGCAGCGGCAGATGCGCGCCCAGTACCTCGACCGCATGGACATCGAGCGCGAACGCGGCATCACGATCAAGTCCCAGGCGGTGCGGTTGCCGTGGGCGCCCACTCATGACAAGGGCAGCACGCACATCCTCAACATGATCGACACGCCGGGGCACGTCGACTTCACCTACGAGGTGTCGCGGTCGCTCGCCGCCTGCGAGGGCACGGTCCTCCTGGTGGACGCCGCGCAGGGCATCGAGGCGCAGACCCTCGCCAACCTGTACCTGGCGATGGAGAACGACCTCAAGATCATCCCGGTGCTCAACAAGATCGACCTGCCGGCCGCGCAGCCCGAGAAGTTCGCCGAGGAGCTCGCCAACCTGGTCGGCTGCGAGCCCGACGACGTGCTGAAGGTGTCCGCCAAGACCGGGCTCGGCGTCGAGGCGCTGCTCGACAGGGTGGTCGCCGAGATTCCCGCCCCGGTCGGCGTCAAGGACGCCCCGGCCCGCGCGATGATCTTCGACTCGGTCTACGACTCGTACCGCGGTGTCGTGACGTACGTCCGGGTCATCGACGGCCAGCTCAACAAGCGCGAGCGCATCCGGATGATGTCCACGGGCGCGACGCACGAGCTGCTGGAGATCGGTACGAACTCGCCGGAGATGCTGTCCTCCGACGGTCTCGGCGTCGGCGAGGTGGGCTACCTCATCACCGGTGTGAAGGACGTCCGCCAGTCCAAGGTCGGTGACACCATCACCAGCCAGCACAAGGGGGCCGAGGAGGCGCTGGGCGGCTACAAGGAGCCCAAGCCCATGGTCTTCTCCGGCCTGTACCCGATGGACGGCTCCGACTACCCCATGCTGCGCGACGCGCTGGACAAGCTGCAGCTCAACGACGCGGCCCTGGTCTACGAGCCGGAGACGTCCGCGGCCCTCGGGTTCGGCTTCCGCGTGGGCTTCCTGGGCCTGCTGCACCTCGACGTGATCCGTGAGCGCCTCGAGCGCGAGTTCGGGCTCGACCTGATCGCCACCGCGCCCAACGTGGTGTACCGCGTGGTCATGGAGGACGGTGTCGAGCACATCGTCACCAACCCGAGCGAGTTCCCCGAGGGGAAGATCGACGAGGTCTTCGAGCCGGTGGTGCGGGCCACGATCCTCGCCCCCACCGAGTTCATCGGCGCGATCATGGAGCTGTGCCAGACCCGGCGCGGCACCCTGCTCGGCATGGACTACCTCTCCGAGGACCGGGTCGAGATCCGCTACACGCTGCCGCTCGCGGAGATCGTCTTCGACTTCTTCGACCAGCTGAAGTCCAAGACCCGCGGCTACGCCTCGCTGGACTATGAGCCCACGGGCGAGCAGTCCTCCAGCCTGGTCAAGGTCGACATCCTGCTGCACGGCGACAAGGTGGACGCCTTCTCGGTGATCACACACAAGGACCAGGCGTACGCGTACGGCGTGCGGCTCGTCGCCAAGCTGCGGGAGCTGATCCCGCGGCAGGGCTTCGAGGTGCCCGTCCAGGCCGCCATCGGTTCCCGGGTGATCGCCCGGGAGACCGTCCGCGCCATCCGCAAGGACGTCCTCGCCAAGTGCTACGGCGGTGACATCTCGCGCAAGCGCAAGCTGCTGGAGAAGCAGAAGGAGGGCAAGAAGCGGATGAAGATGGTGGGTGCCGTGGAGGTCCCGCAGGAGGCCTTCATCGCCGTCCTCTCCAGCGACGAGAACGCGGGATCGGGCAAGGGCAAGAAGTAACCGGGGGTTACCGGAGGTGGGCGGGAGAGTACGCTGGCCGCTTCCGGGCGGAGCGAGGCCCGCCGTGCGCACGCACGGCGGGCCTCGGCGCGTTCGCGGCAGGTCCGCGGGCGGTCTGTGGGCGGTTCGCGGCCGGTCCGTGTGCGGGGCCTGCGGCCGGTCCGTCGTCGGTTCCGTTGTGGCGCGTCAAGGGACTCTCTGTGCAAAGTGACAGGCCGTGGCCCCTTACGCAGCCGCCGGTGGGCCTTTACTCTGTCCCTGCTTGACGGTTACTCGCGAGTTAAACAAGGGTATGCGAGCGTAACCGGCCGATTACCACCCGCATGTCAGTCGTACACCAGCCGCATCTGAGCCAGCCGCACCATCGCGGGCCCCGGAGGATGTCTTGAGCGACACACAGACTTTGATCGAGAACCGGCCGCCGAGCGTGGCGACCCTCTTCCTGGAGCGTGTCGCCGCCACACCGGACGCCGAGGCGTACCGCTATCCCGTCCCGTCCGCCACCGGTGACGGTCCCGACGACTGGAAGTCGCTCACCTGGGCCGAGGCCGCCGAGCGGGTCAACGCCATCGCGGCCGGTCTGATCGAGCTGGGTGTGAACCCGGAGGAGCGGGTGGCGCTCGCGTCCGCCACCCGGGTGGAATGGGTCCTCGCCGACCTCGGCATCATGTGCGCGGGCGCCGCCACCACCACCGTCTACCCGCAGACGAACCTCGAGGAGTCCGCCTACATCCTGTCGGACTCCGACAGCCGGGTGCTGATCGCGGAGAACGCCGAACAGGTCGCCAAGGCGGTGGCGAAGCGCGCCGAGCTGCCCCACATCGGCCATGTCGTGGTCATCGATGCGGCCGGCGTCGAGACGGACGACTGGGTGATCAGCCTCGCCGAGCTGGAGCGCCGCGGTGCGGCCCGGCTGGAGAAGGACGCCGGGCTGGTCAAGGAGCGGGTCGGCGCGATCACCAAGGACCAGCTGGCCACCCTCATCTACACCTCGGGCACCACCGGCCGCCCCAAGGGCGTACGCCTGCCGCACGACAACTGGGCGTACATGGCGAAGGCGATCGCCGCCACCGGGCTGGTCGAGTCGGACGACGTGCAGTACCTGTGGCTGCCGCTCGCGCACGTCTTCGGCAAGGTGCTCACCTCGGGGCAGATCGAGGTCGGACACGTCACCGCCGTCGACGGCCGCGTCGACAAGATCATCGAGAACCTGCCGGTGGTGCAGCCCACCTACATGGCGGCCGTGCCCCGCATCTTCGAGAAGGTCTACAACGGGGTGGCCGCCAAGGCACGGGCCGGCGGCGGAGCCAAGTACAAGATCTTCCAGTGGGCCGCCGGTGTCGCCCGCGAGTACGCCAAGGTCACGCAGGACAACTTCCGCCGGACCGGCACCGCCAGTGCCCCCTTCGGCCTCACCGCGAAGCACAACGTCGCCGACAAGCTGGTCTACGCCAAGATCCGCGAGGCGTTCGGCGGCAACCTGCGTGCCTGTGTCTCCGGATCGGCGGCCCTCGCGCCCGAGATCGGCTACTTCTTCGCCGGGGCCGGTATCCACATCCTGGAGGGGTACGGCCTCACCGAGTCCTCCGCGGCCTCCTTCGTCAACCCCGGCGAGGCCTACCGCACCGGCACGGTCGGCAAGCCGCTGCCCGGCACCGAGGTACGCATCGCCGACGACGGCGAGATCCTGCTGCGCGGCCCCGGCATCATGGAGGGCTACCACAACCTGCCCGAGAAGACCGCCGAGGTCCTGGAGTCCGACGGCTGGTTCCACACCGGCGACATCGGCGAGCTGTCGCCCGACGGCTACCTGCGCATCACCGACCGCAAGAAGGACCTCATCAAGACCTCCGGCGGCAAGTACATCGCGCCCGCCGAGGTCGAGGGACAGTTCAAGGCGGTGTGCCCGTACGTCTCCAACATCCTGGTGCACGGCGCCGACCGGAACTACTGCACCGCCCTGATCGCCCTCGACGAGGCGGCCCTCGCGCCCTGGGCGCAGGAGAACGGCCTGGGGGGCAAGTCGTACGCGGAGATCGTCGCCGCGCCCGCCACGGTCGAGATGGTCGACGGCTACGTCAAGCAGCTCAACGGGGGCCTCCAGCGCTGGCAGACCATCAAGAAGTTCCGCATCCTGCCCCGCGACCTCGACATCGAGCACGGCGAGATCACCCCGAGCCTGAAGCTGAAGCGCCCGGTGGTCGAGCGGGAGTACAAGCACCTGATCGACGAGATGTACGCGGGCGCCCGCGAGGCGTGAGCCGCACGGGACGCCCCGTAGGGCGTGAACACCGGGGCGGGGGGGGGGGGGGGGCGCGGGGCGCCCCCCCCCCCCCCCCCCCCCGCCCCCGCCCGCCCCCCCCCCCCCCCCCCCCCCCCCCCCCCCCCCCCCCCCCCCCCCCCCCC